>NZ_JBEYVS010000049.1:0-49352 GCF_040644095.1 Streptomyces sp. NPDC047028 | reverse complement strand
AGAGCACGCTCCTCCACCCGCCGCATCAGCCGCACCGTCCAATCCATCCACGTTCTACTGACCTGCGACTATTCAGGATGAAAGAGGTTCACTGAGGCAGGGCGGAATTCGCCTCCTCCACTCTCGGCTTCCGGGCCTGCTGCGGCAGGAGATCACCGCCGACTGTGAACGCGCCTACGGAAAGCCGGGCCTGGACGAACAGCCTGTCGTGCGGCCCGCGTCGATTCTGGTGGCGACCCAGATTGTGGAGCAGTCTCTCGACTTCGACTTCGACCTCGTGGTGAGCGACCTCGCTCCACTGGCCCTGCTGCTACAACGCGCGGGCCGCGGACGGCGTCACACCCGCGGAGCGACCGGACGGCCCCGTTGGGCACTCCCGGAGGACCGGCCCACTCTGGTCGTTCTGGAACCCGCTGGGCCGGACGGGGCCACTGAGCCCCCACGGTCCTGGGGAGATGTCTACGATCACTCGCTGCTGCTGCGCTCCGCCGCCTTGCTTCGGGGAAGGGCAGGGCAAGGGATCGCTGTTCCCGGGGACGTGCAGGACCTCGTAGACGCTGTGTACGAACAGGACTTCGCCGACCGGTTGGAGGAAGCCGGCCAGGTGGAGGCCGAAGCAGCCGCACGTCGACTGCAGGCGCTCGATCAACGCCGAGCGGGTGCTCGGTTAGCGGAGGAGACGCTCGCAGCGATGACAGGAATCAGCCCACCGTATGCCGTACGCGGTGATCTGTCCCGACTCAGTCGGGGCACCGCGGAGGTCACTGCGGACCTGCTCACCACCCGGCTCGGTGCGGATACCGGACGCCTGCTCCTCCTGTTCACCCAGGAGGGGGGCGGCGTCACGCTCGATGAGGAAGGACGACTTCCCATGCCCGGCAAGGGCGCACCGGACCGCACGGCGGTGCGACGGATCGTCGCCCGCACCGTGCCGATCCCCGGCAGCTGGCTGCCCCCGGCTGACGACCCGTCCGACCTTCCTCCGGCCTGGCGCAGGCACACCCATCTGCGCGACCTCGTCCTTCTGCCCATGACCCGGACACAGCACGATGCCGAGGACGCTTCCTGGCATGGCCAACTCGACGGCAGACACATCCAGTTCACACGTGCGACCGGAGTTGAACGAATCTGACCGAGTCCAACGAAGCGCTTGTGCTCTCCCATGCACTCTTGGATCCTTGAAGCGCACCTACTCCCCCGGACTGTAGGGGGCCGGGAGAGTAGGCCGCATCAGCCCGCTTGCGCGGGCACGAGGGGATTGCCGGCGGCGGGCTGTCCCACGCACTCGGTTCACCCCTGCTCACGCAGGGCCCTCGTCGCCATTGTGCCAACCCGACCACCACAGGAGCGTGATCTTCACGGTGTCCGCCTTTCCTCTTGACGAAGCGCCGTGGCTACCGGTCCTGTGGACGCAGGCCGCACGAGCGGCCGGCGAGGACCTGCCGCCGCTCGTCGGCCTGCGCACCCTGCTGGCGCGCAGCCACGAGATCAGCGCACTCGCCATCACTGAGCCACCCGCCCACTCAGCAGTCCTGCGCCCGCTGTACGCGCTCGCCGGGAGGGTCTGCGGGCTGGACGAGGACGCGGACGCTTCAGGCGTGGACTGGTCCGATCGCCGCCTGGAGATCCTGGATGCGGGCCGAATGCCCGCCGACGGCATCACCGCCTACTTCGACTCGTGGGCGCACCGGATGGATCTGTTCGGCGAGCGGCCCTGGATGCAGGATCCGCGCCTTGCGGGACAGTGCGATCTGACGCGCTCGGCTGGGGTCAACAAGCTTGTGGCGACCCGGCCTTCCGGGAACAACCATGCCTGGTTCACCCACGTCCAGGACAGCGAGCCCGATCCCGTCCCAGCCGGCGAAGCCGCCCTGAGCCTGCTGACCTGGCACTACTACGGCCCTTCCGGACGAGGCTCCGCCCGCACCGTAGGCGGAACCTCCAGCGCGAACATGAAGGCCGGCCCGCTGCGCGGCGCACTCTCCTACCACCCCCAGGGCTCCACCCTCTTCGAAACTCTCCTGGCGGGCCTACTGCGCCCGGAGCCACAGGTGCGCCGTACAAGAGACCGCTGCATGTGGGAGTGGGAGGAGCTGGCCGACCCGGACGCGCCGCCGCCCGCCGTACAGGGGCCCTGCTCGCGGCTGACCGCCGTCTCCCAGCACGCCTTGCTCCTGATCCCCGACCCGGGCGATCGGAAGGTCGTAACGGATGCCCTCATCACCTGGGCCTACCGTGACGGGCGTCTGCCGCGCGACGATCCGTTCTTGATCTGGCAGATCAGCCAGCAGGGCAATCCCTATCCCCGGCCCGCGGATTCCGGACGTGCTCTGTGGCGGGACATCGACAGCCTGCTGCTCCGTAATCCGGGTGGCGCTGCCCAGGCCCGACGTCCTGAGGTCGTCTCGCACGCCCAGGAGGTCTCCGACGCGCTGGCGAGGCCGCTGGCAGTTCGTGCCTTCGGTTTCGAGCAGGACGGACAGGCCAAGGACCGGCAGTTCGTAACCGGTCTGACTCCGCCAGTCCTTGACCGGTCAGAAGAAAGGAACGCAGCCACCGCACCGGCGGTTGGCCGGCTCCGGCGCACCGGTGAACTGTATGGCCGGCGCGTGGAGTACGCGGTGCGCCGTGCCTGCCAGCTCTACACCCGTGAATCCAGGGCGAAGGAAGCCGACAGCTGGACCGAGCGGGCCGCCGCCCTGTACTGGCCGGAGGCCGAAAGGGAATTCTGGTCGCAGTTCGAAGCCCTTGACACCACGGGCGCCCTCCTCGTCGAGGCGGGACTCGACCGCGACGCCGTCCGGCGTGCCTTTCTGCGGATCGCGGAACGTGCCTACGCGAGCGTCACCGAACTCGTCTGCCACACACAGCGGGGTGCACGTGCCGTCGCCGACGCCCGTACAGAACTCTACGGCGGCAACCGACGCCCCCGCTCCTGAATCAACCCCTTACCGACAGCCTCACCTGCGCCCACACGCAGCGGCCGTCCAAGGAGGAACCGCCCTATGACCACCACTGCCCCACCGACCGACCGCCTCGCCCTATACCGAAAGTACGTCGCAGAGATCACCGCGCGATGCGGCACGGATCCCGGCGTACGGGTCGCCCTGCGCAAGGGACTGCGCCGCGGGCTGGACGACGTCAGTTCCCTGCACCGGATCGTCGCCCCCTGGCTGCCTCAGCAGCGCTCGGAAGCCGAAGAGCGTGCCTTCTACGCCGTGGCCGCGATGATCTCCGACCGCCCTCGCCACTCCTTTACCATCCTCACCAGCGATGACGAATCGGAGCCCGATGGGCAAGACCGAACGGCCACCGCCGAGAACGAACCCGCCAGATCAGCGCCAGAGAACGAGGTACAAGCTCCTGCACACGGGCAGTCGGCGCAGGTCCGGACACGCAGGGACAGCCTGGGGGCCTCGTTCGCCCGCGCCGTTGCGGCACGGGCCGGGCAGGCAGGGGTACGTCAGGACACGGCCGAGGCCCGCCTGAACCTTCTGACCCGGCAAAGTCTGGACGGACTCCACCGACATCTGCCCGGCAGCGTCCGCTTGCTACGCAGCCACGACATCGACATCGACTTCGCCGTCCTCCTCCGTGACCTCGCGGTCTGGCCCCAGTACTCCAAGGCCATCTCCCGGCGCTGGCTCCAGGACTTCTACCGCATCCACAACGCCGCCATCGAAGCCGCTGCGAAGCGCCGCGACAGCGAGGACGACGAGACCGGCGACTCCAACTGACCTTTTACAGAACCGTTTTCATGCTGGCCGCAGAGGCCGGCACTCATCCACTGCACGGAGGACCTCCCATGCCTGTACGCGCCCGATTCCTCGACATCCACATCATCCAGTCCGTGCCCTTCGCGAACCTCAACCGCGACGACACCAACTCCGTCAAGACGGTCCTGTACGGCGCGAAGCTGCGCACGCGGGTCAGCAGCCAGTCGTGGAAGCGGGCGGCACGCGTCGAATTCGAGAAGATCACGGGTAACAGCACTCTGCGCACCCGGCGCATCGGTGAGGCCGTCACCCGTGAACTCGCCGGCCGTGGATGGCCGCAAGAGCTCGCCGAGCGTGCGGGCGCCCACATCGCCGCCTCGATCGGCAAGTTCGAGGTCGAGGAAGAGGGAGAAGGTAAGCAAAGGGCCCTGGTGCCCAACCATGTGGTCACCAACGCGATGATCTACGTTCCCCAGGCCGCCGTGGGCGAACTCGCTGACTACGCCGAGGAACACCGCGAGGCCCTGGAAGCGGCCAAGGACATCACCAAGAAGGGTGATGCCAAGGCCTCGGCCCTGCCCAAAGCCGGTATCGACGCGATCCTGCGCAGCCGCAATGACGTGATCAACCTCTTCGGGCGCATGCTCGCCGAGATCGACCGGGCCGGTGTCGACGGCGCGGTCCAGGTGGCTCATGCCATGACCACGCACGAGGCCGACGCCGACCTCGATTACTTCACCGCGGTCGACGACCTCACATCCACCTGGCAGGACGCCACCGGCAGCGCCCACATGGGTCATGCGGAGTTCAGCGCCGGCACCTTCTACCGCTACGCCACCATCGACCTCGATGAACTCACCCGCAACCTCGCCGGCACCGAGGCCAACGCCGACGTCCACGAAGTACTCACCAGCTTCCTGACCGCGTTCACTCTCTCCGTGCCGCAGGCCAAGAAGAACTCCACCGCCCCCCACACCCTGCCGCACCTCGTCCACTTCTCGGTGCGCGGCGACAGGCCGGTCTCCTTCGCCGCTGCCTTCGAAAAGCCCGTCCAGCCCGGCCCCCATGGCGGCAACGGCGCCCCTGCCGTCACCGCCCTCGCCGAGTACGCAGCCGCAGCCGCTTCCTTCCTCGGCACCAGCCACCTCATCTCTCGCAGCTGGACCAGCCCAGAACTGAAGGACCTCCCCGACGCCCTCGGCCAGCGCTTCGACGGACTCGAAGCCCTCATCGCCGAGACCATCGGCCACACCCGGACCACCGGCGACGAGGACGGCGTCGCGTGACCACCCCCCGTCCGGCCCAGGTGCCGGGCCTCCTACTCCGGCTCACCGGGCCTCTGCAGTCCTGGGGTGAACACAGCCACTTCAACGACCGCGACACCCTGCCCTTCCCCAGCCGCTCGGCCCTCACCGGCCTCCTCGCCGCCGCGCTGGGCCGCCAACGCCACCACAGCCTCGACGACCTCAACCTATCGATCACCGTCCGCGCCGACCGCCCCGGCAACCACCTGCGCGACTTCCACACCGTGGGAGGCGGCCTCGCCGGCGACCGAACAGTCGTCACCGCCGACGGCAAGCGACGCGACAGCGACACCTCCACCCTCACCAGCACCCGCTGGTACCTCCAGGACGCCGCCTTCACCGTGGCTCTCACCCTGCCCGACCACGCCCAGCCCCCCACCGCCTGGGCCAACGCCCTCCAGTTCCCGCGCTGGCCCCTCTACCTCGGCCGCCGCTCCTGCCCCCCGGCCGGCCCTCTCCTCCTCGGCCGCAGCACCGACGCCCTCCACGACCTCTTCCACCTCCCCCTCGCACTACCCGCACCCCGCACTGCGGCCACCCACGGCAATGACAGCGAACACGGCACGATCCCGGTGCTGTTCCTCTCCGACCAACCCCTCATCGGCCTGTCCGTGCCGACCAATCACACCGGCAGCGACAGCGATGCGGGACAGGAGCACTCCACCGTCCTGGACGTCCCCGTGGACTTCGCCAGCCGACACCGGCGCTACCGCGTCCGCCCTCTCTACCGGCGCACCCTCGCCCTGCCCACTTCCCACTGCGCGGGATACGGCACCGATCAGCTGGCCAAGCTGGCCGCCTACACGTCCCCCACCTTCACACCGGCCGCCCATCTCGCTCCGGAAGGAAGCATCCAGTGACGCTCTACCTCACCCGGCTCGCCCCTCACCCCACCTCCCGCCTGGCCCAGCAAGAACTGGGTGCAAGCAGCCACCACGCCTCCCTGCACCGCCGCGTGATGTCTCTCTTCCCCGACGGCATCCCCGAACAGGCCCGAACCCATTTCGGCGTCCTGTTCCGCGTCGAGGACACCCCGCGCGGCTGCCACCTCCTTGTGCAGTCCAACGAGCCCCCCGCCCCCGACCGCCTCCCCGCCGGGTACGGCACCCTCACCACGCGCCCCCTCGACACCCTCCTCGACGCCCTGAAACCCGGCCTCACCCTGCACTACCGCTGCACCGCCTCCCCCGTGCGCAAGCCCGGCGCCACCACACGCGCCCACTACAACCTGCCCGCCGCCGTCCCCCTCAACGGCCCCGCCGCAGACGAGTGGTGGCAGCGCCAGGCCGACAAGGCCGGGCTCAAACTCCTCACCCTGCACTCCCAGCCCGTCGATGCGGCCCGTGATCGGCAAACCCCCGACGGCACCGCCCCGGCCGACCGCACCAAGAACAGCAACCGCATCCACCACCACCGCGTCCGCTTCGACGGCACCGCCACCATCATCAACCCCGATGTACTGCGCACCGCCGTCCACAGCGGCATCGGACGCGGCAAGGCCTACGGCTGCGGACTCCTCAGCATCGCCCCCGCCCCGGACCCCGCATGACCCGAACCACCGCACCGGCTCCCGACCACAACGGCGGGGGCCGTCGCCGTCTGGCCGCCCCCACCGTCGCCATGCTGCCCCGCGTCATCGACAGCCTCTCCTTCCTCTACCTCGACGTCGTCCGCGTCCACCAAGACGACACCGGCGTCTGCGCAGAGATCACCACCCAACAACGCGGCAACGAAACCGTCTATCTCCCCACCGCCTCCCTGGCCTGCGTCCTCCTCGGCCCCGGCACCTCCATCACCGCGCCCGCCCTGGCCACCTTCGCCCGCCACGGCACCACCGTCCTGATCACCGGCATGGCCGGCGTGCGCTGCTACGCCGCCACCGTCCCCGGCACTCTCAGCACCACCTGGCTCGAACACCAAGCCCGAGCCTGGGCCGACGAGACCCGCCGCCTCGCCATCGCCACCGCCATGTACGAACACCGCTTCGGCCCAGGCCAGGCCCCGCCTGGCGCCACCCTGCAACAGCTCCGCGGGCTCGAAGGGCAACGTGTCAAAGCCCTCTACAAACTCCTCGCCCGCCAGCACCGCATCGGACGCTTCCGCCGCTCCTACGACCCCGACTCCTGGGACACCCAGGACCCCGTCAACCTGGCCCTGTCCGCCGCCAACACCTGCCTGTACGGCATCGTCCACGCCGCCATCGTCGCCCTCGGCTGCTCACCCGCCCTCGGCTTCGTCCACAGCGGCAACCAGCAAGCATTCGTCTACGACATCGCCGACCTCTACAAAGCCGAACTCACCATCCCCCTGGCGTTCTCCCTGAACGCCTCCACCCAGCCCGAATCAGAAGCCCGCCGCTCCTTCCGCGACGGCCTCCGCCTTTTCCGCCTCATGCCCCGTATCGTCCGCGACCTCCAAACCCTCCTCGCACCCGACGATGACCGCCCCGACCCCGGCGAAGATCTCGACGAACAACTCGTCGACCTCTGGGATCCGGTCACAGGCCCTCTCCCCGGCGGCACCAACCACGCCCCCTCCTGACCCACGCGAGGAGTATGCAGAGCTATGCCTGCCATGACCGTCATCTCCGCCACCGCAGTCCCCAACCACCTCCGTGGCGCCCTCACCCGCTGGCTCCTCGAAGTCACCCCCACCCTTTACATCGGCACCATTTCAGCCCGCGTCCGCACCGAACTCTGGGACAACCTCACCGCCTGCCTCACCGAGGGAAGCGCCGTCCTGGCCTACCCCGCAGCAAACGAACAAGGCTTCACCCTCCACACCGCCGGTCCCCAACACCGCGACCCCGTCGACTTCGACGGCCTCACCCTCATCGCCTTCCAACGCCTCCCATCAAGTCAAGAGAACGCAAAGCCCGCATAGAACCGCAGGTCGCGAAGGGGTCCGCTCCGCGCAGGCGGAGGTGAACCGTCCAGCGCCGAACAGCTCCTCGTCCTCCGCCTGTCCGCTCCGCGCAGGCGGAGGTGAACCGGTGTCGACTACGACTCCGATGCCCGCGACTACGTCCGCTCCGCGCAGGCGGAGGTGAACCGTGCCCGTAGTACTTCAGGCAGTCGGCGGTGGAGTCCGCTCCGCGCAGGCGGAGGTGAACCGTCGTAGTCGTGGGGCTGCTCCCCAGTCCGCGTGTCCGCTCCGCGCAGGCGGAGGTGAACCGGAGGATGTTCCGCCGTCGTGGCCGACGTTCGCGTCCGCTCCGCGCAGGCGGAGGTGAACCGTCTCCATCGCCCTGGCCACCTCCGTGATGGCCGTCCGCTCCGCGCAGGCGGAGGTGAACCGCCCGGCGATGAGACCGACCGGTCCGCGCACTGGTCCGCTCCGCGCAGGCGGAGGTGAACCGCCGGCCTTCTCGATGGTGTACATGCCGTCGGTGTCCGCTCCGCGCAGGCGGAGGTGAACCGCTGACCGCCCGCTTCGACGACACCACCGCCACCTCCGCTCCGCGCAGGCGGAGGTGAACCGCTTCACGACGCCGCCCCCTTGGTGTCGGGCTTGTCCGCTCCGCGCAGGCGGAGGTGAACCGCTGGTCACTGATACGGGCCGTGGCACTGTCCAGTCCGCTCCGCGCAGGCGGAGGTGAACCGTGTTCGGCCGGCCCGACGAGCAGGCCCCCGGCGCCCGCTCCGCGCAGGCGGAGGTGAACCGGCCTGCCGGCGCAGCAGCTTCAGCTGGGCGGCGTCCGCTCCGCGCAGGCGGAGGTGAACCGTACGCGGCCATCGCCGTCGTCCCCGCGGACCCGTCCGCTCCGCGCAGACGGAGGTGAACCGGCTCCGGCGATGGCCCGCTCGTCCAGGGCGCGATCGCTCCGCGCAGGCGGAGGTGAACCGCCGTGGACGACGAACTGCGGGCCCGGGTGTCGGTCCGCTCCGCGCAGGCGGAGGTGAACCGGTTGCTCGTCCTGAGCAGCTCGTTGTTGCGACGTCCGCTCCGCGCAAGCGGAGGTGAACCGACCGACCAGATCTTCCAGTCCGTGCAGTCCGCTGTCCGCTCCGCGCAGGCGGAGGTGAACCACCCTCGCCGTCATCAGAGCCTCCGGGGCACGGTCGCAACCGGCAGTCCCCGCTCCTAAGAAAGAACCGCTTCCATCAACATCAGATTCCGCCCCTCCCCAAAACGACCATGTGCAAGCCGCTCTCCAGGCAGCCATGTCCGCTGGTCAGCCACCCGGATTGTGTCTAGCCCGGCAGATCACAAGCTGCCGGATTCGATTGCCCTACCACTAGATCGCAGCCTGCCCAAACTACGTACTGCTCGGAAACTCAGAGCCATGCCGTCCCCCGATCTTGAGGATCACGCATGCCCGTGCAGTTCATGAACGCCAAGCAGACCGCCGAGTACCTGAACATGTCGATCACCTGGGTGTACCGAGACGCGCCGAAACTCGGCTTGGTCCCGTACAAGTTCGGGCAGGGCCGCAGTGCAAAATTGCAGTTTAAGGTCAGCGATGTGCACGCCTGGGCACATCAGCAAAAACTGGGCTGAGCCCAAGCCGCAGGCTCCCTGGCCCCGCAGGTGGGGTCAGGGAGCCTGCGTCGTCTTTCAGGCCGCGAGCGCCATGTCCAGCAGTTGGGCTGCCTTGCCGATCGATCCTGGAAGAAGGTGCCGGTAGATCTTGAATGTGACGTCGACGCTCTTGTGCCCCATCCACTCGGCGACGTCGGTGATGGGGATGCCATTGCTCAGGCAGTTCGAGGCGTAGAAGTGCCGGTTCCCGTAGAGAACCATCCCAGCCGGGATATCCACCCCGCCTGATGCCCGGATCCGCCGCCACTGATTGTCCATCCCCCAGTGCGGATACGGCTTACGCGGGTCGGTCGGCTGGCGCAGCAGATAGCCGTCGACCGTGCCGTGCTTCTCGGCGTACCACTCGATCGTCTCCCGGATCCGCGCGGGCAAGGGTACATCGCGGTACTCCCCCGCCTTCCGGTGCTTGAGCGGCCCGTACTGGCGGGTGGAGAGGACGACCTGCTCGCTTACTCGGTAGACGTCATCAGCCACGATGTTGTTCAGGTTCACCGCGTAGGCCTCGCCGTTGCGCAGGCCGCAGCCGCTCATCAGGTCGACAACGAGAGTGAAGGCGTCATCGCCTGCCGCACGTATGCCGCGCAGTTGCTCCAGGGACGGGATCACCGTCCGTGCCGGGTCGTACTGCGGCGGCTTGACGCCTTCCAGTGGGTTGTCGAAGAAGATGCCCAGTCGCTGCGCGTCGAGGAGGACGGCGCGCAGTTTGTCGAAGGCGTTGGACTGGGTGGCAAGACCGGCGCCGTTGCGTTCCATGGTGCGGATGAAGCCGTCGACCACCTTGTGGTCGAAGGAGTTCATCCGGCGGCTGCCGAGCGCCGGGTAGAGGTGATGCTCCAGCAACGAGTCGAGATGCCGTACTGACGCAGCCGCCAGGTGCCTCTGGCCGGCCTTCCACTCCTCGGCGTACTCCTCGAACCGCATCTTCCCGTACTTCTGGATGCGTTCCGCCTTCGACTGGGAGCGTGACGTCGCCCTTTTGTGGTTGTAGACCTCCAACAGACGGGCGATGGCCTTGTCCTGGGTTCCGAAGCCCGCTTCCTCCGTCTGTTTGCCCGCCGCGTTGCGGTATCGGATCTTGTACGCGTGCGGGCACCTGGACCAGCGGGACTCAGGGTGCTCGCAGTCCTTGAAGAAGGTGCCCATACCTCGGGCGAGCGCGCGTGCCGCCATGTGGTGATGTCTCCTCGGCGTCCGATGCTGACCTTTTGCTGACGCCCGAGGGTGCGCGATACCTCTGAACTGGGAAGAACCGCCGATCACGTGGTATGTGGTGGAACTTCGTCGGGCGCACCCAGGACGACATCGCCCGGGCCCGGGAGGACTGGATGACCGGAACGGCCTTCGGGGATGTCAAGGGCTACGACGGAGCCCCACTCCCCGCCCCCGAACTGCCGCCGGTGCCACTGAAACCACGGGGCCGAGTGCGTTGAGCTGAGCTGACGGTCATCGATGTACGCACGCCCGGCGAGTACGCCTCCGGCCACCTGCCCGGCGCGCACAACATCCCCCTCGACCGCCTCGATACCGCTCTGCCCGCCCTGAAGGCCGCCGCGGACCGCGGTGACCTCCTCATCGTGTGCGCCTCCGGCACGCGCTCCGCGACGGCCTGCCGCCGTCTCGCCGACGAGGGCGTCACCGCCGCCAGCCTGAAGGCGGCACCAGCGCCTGGACCCGGCTGGGCCACGACACGCACCGCGCCGCGGGCGCCCGCGCCCACTGGGCCATGGACCGCCAACGCCCTGCGGGCGAGGCCGGCGGCATCACGCAAGGTCCGCCTCGTTGCCGGCTCCCTCGTCCTCACCGGGCTGGCCGCCGGTCTGCGGTGGGCCAAGGCCCGGGTGCTCTCCGCGGGCGTCGCCGGCGGCCTGGTCTTCTCGGCCCTGTTCGACACCTGTGGCCTGGCCAAGGTTCTCGCCAGGTTCCCCCCACGACCGGCCCGAGGGCACCGACCTGGACGAGACCCTCGCCGCCCTGGCCCGCTGAACCCTGACCGCACCCCGATGACCACGATGCGCGTGGGCACGCCCGTGGCCTTTCTCCCTCACGGCAGGTATGTCCGGCGTGTGCGGGCCCGCAGGCGGTGCGCATGGGCCGAAGGACCCGGCGGCCTGGTCCGGACGGCCGGTGGTGGGGGCTCGCGAAGGCGCGCACGCTGGGATCGACAGTCCATGAGGGGAGCCGGTGCGATGATCTCCGCAATCACCATGAACACGGCGCTCGAGCCCGCGCACCGCGAAGCGCTGATGCGTCTCGCCCGCCCGGTCTCCTTCGGGGCCGGAACCCGCCTGTTCGAGGAGGGTGGCCGCGCCGACCGGTTCTGGATCGTGCGCACGGGAACCGTGGCCCTCCACATGCGCGTACCCGGCCGCCGCCCGGCCGTCGTCGAATCACTCGGCCCCGACCAGCTGGTCGGCTGGTCCTGGCACTTCCCGCCCCATCTCTGGCACCTGGGCGCCGAGACCACCAGTCCGGTCCGGGCCTGGGAGTTCGACGCCGAGACGGTACGTACGATGTGCGCCGAAGACGCCGAGTTCGGCCGGTCGATAGCTGTGTGGGTGGGGCGCGTGGCCGCCCAGCGGCTGCACGCCACCCGCGTCCGGCTCCTCGACCTGTACGCCCCCTACGGCAGCGGTGACGTACTGTGACCGGTCCGGGTTCTCCCGCAGGGAGACCTTCGGCAGGTCGGACCTGCTGACGACACACCCAGCAGGGTGCCGTCCGGGCCGACGACCGGCAGTCGCTCGACACGGTTGCGGGGCATGAGGCGGGCGGCGCGGGCGAGGGCTGTGCCGGGCGTCACCGGCACAGCATCCTCCGGGGGACGGGGGCGGCTGCCCCTGCCGTTCAGCTGCCCGGATCCCCGCCCCGCCGGCCGGAGTCCCCGGGGTCCGGTGCGCCGGGCAGGGGCACCCGCCAGCTCAGCTTGGCGCCGGTGCCGTCGGGGCCACCGGTCACGTCGAGTCGGCCACCGAGTTGTTCCGCGCGCTCGGCCATGTTCTTCAGGCCGCTGCGCCGTCCGCCCTCGGGAATGCCGACGCCGTTGTCCTCGACGGTCAGGGACACCTCTCGCCCGTCGGCCGCCACGACGACTCGGGCCCGGTCGGCACGGGCATGCCGGGCGATGTTGGTGAGGGCTTCGGAGAGGACTGCCACGACGTGGTCGGCGATGTCCGGCGGGACATCCGTGTCGAGGAGGCCCTCGATGCGCACCCTGGGAGTAAGGCCCAGTACCGGTGTCCGTTCGCCGACGACGCGCACCACCCGCGCCCGCAGCCCCGAGTCGGCGGCTCCGGCGCGGGTGCGCAGCCCGAAGATCGCCGAGCGGATCATCTTGATGGTCTCGTCCAGGTCGTCGACGGCCCGCAGCACCCGCGCGGCGGCCTCGGGATGGTCGATGAAGCGGCCCGCGCTCTGGAGCGTCATCCCGGTCGCGAAGAGCCGCTGGATGGCGAGGTCGTGGAGGTCCCGGGCGATCCGGTCACGGTCCTGGAGCACCGCCATCCGCTCGGCGTCCAGGCGGCGTTCGGCCAGTTCCATCGCGACCGCGGCCTGTGCCCCGAAGCCGCGCAGCATCTCGGTCTCCTGCTCCGAGAACACCGGCCGACCTGACTCACGCACCACCAGCACCACGCCTCGCACACCGCCGTCCCCGGTGCCGATGGGGACGGCCACACCCGGGCCCAGCCCGTCGAAGCGCGGCGGCTCGGGAGAGATCCGCGCATCGGAGTTGACGTCCTCGGTGGCGACCGGAGCACCGGCGGAGAAGGCGAGGCCCATCAAGGTGCCGGACAGGGGCAGCACCAGGCCCTGGTGGGCGTCCGCGTCCATGCCCACGGCGATCTCGACGCTCAGGGACTCGGTGCCCTTCATGGGCGTAGCCACGGCCGCCAGGGCCGATGCCGTGATCCCGCCCGCTCGCTCGGCGATCAGCTGCAGAGGCTCGTCGTACGCACCGCCCGACATCAGGCTGTGCGTGATCTCGGCGTTCGCCCGCAGCCAGCGCTCGCGCAGCCGGGACTCCTCGTAGAGCCGGGCGTTGTCGATGGCCACGCCCGCCGCCACGGCCAGCGTGGACAGCACGGACTCGTCCTCCGCGTCGAACTGCGCTCCCCCGCGTTTCTCGGTCAGGTACAGGTTGCCGAAGACCTGGTCGCGGACCCGCACCGGAACACCGAGGAAGCTGTTCATCGGCGGATGGTGCGGCGGGAAGCCGTTGGTGGCCGGATGCTGGGAGATCTTCTCCAGCCGGAGCGGCTCGGGATGCCGGATCACCTCACCGAGAATGCCGTGCCCCTCGGGCAAGGAACCGATCTCCGCGATCTGCTCCTCCGTGACACCGACGGTGTGGAAGGCCGACAGGGTCCTGCCGTCCGGGCCGATGACACCCAGGGCGCCGTATTCGGCGTCGACGAGTGTGGTGGCCACCTCCACGACGGAGTGCAGCACCTGTTCGAGGTCCAGTTCCCGCCCGACCGAGAGCACCGCCTCCAGCAGGCTGTACACCCGCCGCTGAGCGCCCCGGGCTGCGTCGATCCGCGCCTGCAGCTCATCCAGCAGGTCGTCCAGCCGCAGTTGCGGCACTTCTGCGCGGGGCGTTCCCGGATCGACCACGCCGCTCCTCCAGCTTCCCCGGGGCGAATCCGGACTGTCGCGGTCGTCTCCCACACTAGCCGCCCCCTGGGAACACGGCCCAGTCGTCTCCTCGTGCACGGCGCGCTCACACAGTGCGGGATCGCGTCGTGCCCCGTGAGACGACTCTCGTTCGCCGGGGGCGGCGGACGGGGTGAGCAGGGCCGTCCGGCCCTAACGTTCCAGGGCCTGGAGGAGAAGCATGGAGCCATGCTTCACGAAGACGGCTTCCGCGCACTCGGTCGGCACGAGTGCCTGCGCCTGCTGGCCAAGGTGCCGGTCGGTCGCGTCGTCTACACCCTGCAGGCGCTGCCCGCGGTCCTCCCGGTCAACTTCTCCCTGGACAGCGACTCCTCCGTCCTCCTGCGCACGTCCGCGCACTCGGAACTCGTCCGCGCCGTCGACGGCGCCGTCGTGGCCTTCGAAGCGGACGACTTCGACGCACCGACCCGGTCGGGCTGGAGCGTGGTCGTCACCGGGCGGGCGACCATGGTGACCGACCCCGGCGAACAGCAGCGGCTGGAACGCACCGGCCCGCGCTCGTGGGTCGTCACGGACGCCGGCGTCTTCGTGCGCATCGAGGCCGAGATGGTCACGGGTCGTGAGATCGATCGCCGGCCGGCCCGGTGACCTGAACGCTCCCCCACCCCGTGACCGGCAGGGGGGGAACAGCCCTGGGACCTCAGTGTCCTTCCGACCTGCGCCGGTCCTGGACCTGAGTGGCGATGACGGCGGCCTGGACGCGGCGCTCCACACCGAGTTTGGCGAGCAGGCGCGAGATGTGGTTCTTCACCGTCTTCTCCGCCAGGTAGAGGCGCTGCCCGATCTGCCGGTTGGTCAGCCCCTCCCCGATCAGCGCCAGGATCTCCCGCTCCCGCTCGGTCAGGCCCGGGAGGGCGTCCCGCTCCTCCTCCTGCCGCGGGCCGCCGCGCAGCCGGGCCATCAGCCGGGTGGTGGCGCTCGCGTCGAGCAGGGACTGGCCCGCGGCCACGGTGCGTACGGCCGAGACCAGGTCCGAGCCCTGGATCTGCTTGAGGACGTAGCCGGAGGCGCCCGCCATGATGGAGTCCAGCAGTGCCTCCTCGTCGTCGAACGAGGTCAGCATCAGGCAGACCAGCTCGGGCATGTGCGAGCGCAGTTCCCGGCAGACCGTCACGCCGTCCCCGTCGGGCAGGCGGACGTCGAGCACCGCCACCCGCGGGCGCAACGCCGGCACCCGCGCCAGCGCCTGCTCCGCCGTGCCGGCCTCACCGACCACGCTGATGTCCGGCTCGTCGTCCAGCAGGTCGCGCACACCGCGCCGTACCACCTCGTGGTCGTCCAGCAGGAAGACCCGGATGGCACTGCCCGGACCACCGTCCGCCATCGCATGCTCCTTGTTCGCGGCTGTGCCGAATGCCCGCTGTGAACGCAATCGGGCTCCGTACGATCCTTACCGCATCCGAGACGAGTGCCGCGCGCCGGACGGGGACACGCCGCGCCGTCGCGGTGCCCGTCACTCGGGCAGTCGGCGCATCTCCACGAGGCTCAGTCCCAGTGACTGGCAGCGTGCCAGCAGCCCGTAGAGGTGTGCCTCGTCCACGACCGGACCGAACAGGACGGTCTGGCCGGACATCACCACATGGCCCAGCTCCGGGAACGCCTTGGCCAGCGTTTCCGACAGATGTCCCTCGACGCGGATTTCGTAGCGCACGAGTCCGTCCTCCCACGGCCACCCGACACCGGCGGACGTCACCCTTCCCCGCGATCGTGCCTCTTCACGGCCGGTCCGTACCTCACCCGGATCAGGTGACCCGCCGGCGTCGACCCGGGTCAGTGCTTCACCACGAGCTTGAAGGAGATGATCAGCAGGCCGAGGACCAGATTGACCAGGGCCGTGAGCACGACCAGCCGGCCCGGCGCGCCGGCCCGCCGCGCCGCAGCCACCGACCACCCCATCTGCCCGGCGACAGCCACGCCGAGCGCCAGCCACAGGGCGCCCGGCACGTCGAGCCCCAGGACGGGGCTGACCGCCACGGCCACCGCCGGGGGGACCGCGGCCTTGACGATCGGCCATTCGTCCCGGCACACGTGCAGGACGGTGTGCCGGTCGAGGGGGTGCTGCGCCAGTCGGGCTCCGAACAGCTGGGCGTGCACATGGGCTATCCAGAAGGCCACCCCGCTCAGCAGCAGCAGGGCGACCAGCTCCAGGCGGGGGAAGGAGCCCAGCGTGCCGGCTCCGATCAGTACGGTGGCGGCCAGCAGGGAACCGTAGACGCCGCCGGTGTAGTCGGCGCGGGCGCGGCGCTGCCGGCGCCGGTCGCGGGCGACGGTGGGGTCGAGTCTGAGCATGATGGCCGCCTTCCGACGTCGGCTCGGCCGTACCGGGACCTCCGGGGCACCCGAAGCGGGAGGCGCCGCGATCCGCGCCGGTGTGCGGCCGGTGGCCCGGTCCGCCGGCCCGCGGCAGTCCGCCGGGGGCGGGCCGTCGCCGGTGGACCATGGCGGGGATGACCGGAGCCCGCCGCGGCAGTGCGGTGTTCGGCTCGCCGAGGCAACCGTCCTACCGCCGTTCCCAGCACAGCCGGGATCCCGGCGGGGCACCTCACCCCGGGCGGGGGATGCCGCTGCCCCCGGACCGGCGCCCGGCACCGGCAGACGGCCACGGGTGGCCTTCGCTCCGCCGGGTGGCCTTCGCTCCGCCGGGTTGCTTTCGCTGGGCGTGGCGCCGGGAACGGCTGGGGCACCGGGCCGAGGGGTGCCGGTGCCGCACCTGACGGTGTTCTCAGAGGAGTCCCAGCCTGCGTGCCTGGCGCACCGCGTCCGTCCGCCGGTTCACCGCGAGCTTCCGGTGGAGGTTCTTGATGTGGGTCTTGACCGTGTTGACGGACACGAACAGGTCGGCGGCGATCTCCTCGGTGGACATCATGCGGGCGAGCCGCGCGAGTACGTCGCACTCACGTTCACTCAGCCGTTCGACCAGGACGGGTGCGGCCTCGGCTTCCGCACCGGGCTCGGTGTCACGCGGCACGAGCCATCCGGCGGCGAGTTCCCGCAGGGGCGTCCGCACCAGGAGCGGTGCCATCCACGTGCCGGCCTCCCGGAACGCCCGGCGCAGAGTGTCGCGTCGGCCGGTCAGCAGTGCCTCCGCGAGCAGCCGGTGGGTGGCGGACTCGTCACCGGCGGCGTGTGCGGCCTGCGCCCGCAGCAGCGTCGCGCGGACTCGTACCGCGGGGCCGACGTGCTGCGCGCCGGGCATCGCGTCGAGCACCTCCAGCGCCGTCGACGAGTCGCCCGCCGCGAGGCGGGCCCGCGCCACGCCCACCGCGCACACGGGCTGCTCTGCGTCCAGACCCCGCAGCACCTCCGCGGCGGCCTCCGGCCGGCCCTCGGCGAGGTGGGCGGAGGATTCGACGAGGGCGGCATGGCCCTCCACCCACGGTGACGCGACGTCGGTCGGCAGGTCCGTGACGGCCGCGGCCATCGCGGCGCGTGCCCGGCCACGGGCCAGCAGCAGACGGGCCGTCACGAGCGACCGTCCCGCGGCCGCCACCGGGTCCGGTGTCTCGCGGGCGGGCGTCCGGTCGAGCAGCGTCTGCGCCTCGTCCAGCTCGTCGCGTTCGACGGCGACCGCCGCCAGGACCAGTCCGCCGAGACCGGAGTCGGCGTCCTCGGGCAGGCTGAACCGTTCGGTCTCCGCCCTGGCGGCCGACACATGGTTCCGGGCCCTGTCCGGCCATCCGTCGAGGTAGTCGATCAGGGCCAGGTGGACCTGTGACTCCTGCCGGGGAACCGCTGTCGAGGCACCTCCGCGGTCGCCGGTCACCGTGGTCAGAGCGGCTCGCGCTTCGTCCAGCCGGCCCGCCCACAGCCGGGCGGAGCCGACATGGGTCAGGAGCAGGGCCGGCAGCTCGCGGTGCCGGTCCAGCAGGTGGACGGGGACCTCCCGCTGGAGTTCCCCGGCCGCCCGTACCGCCTGTTCCGCCCGGTGCGGAGACCCGGACAACCTGGCCGCCAGGGCCTCCAGCAGGGCGCAGCTCAGCCGGACCGCCGGGGGGTGCGTCTGCTCGGCGTCCAGGTGCTCCCTGGCGTGCCGCAGGTGGGTCAGACCCCGGTCGAGGTCGTGCCGGGACAGGTCCCGGGCGGCCTGGACGAGGTCGGTCTCCGGACCGGTCGAGTCGGACTCCATGCCGGCGAACAGCCGGGTGAGGTCCTCGGAGCGCAGTCCGGTGAACAGCTGCCCGATCGCCAGGTCGTCCACCAGCGCCCGGGAGGTGAACTCCCAGTCGCCCCCCGCCGCGCCGTGCACGACCATGTCGGGCAGGGCGCCGGACCGGCGCAGCCAGCGCGCGGCCCGCCGGTGCAGTTCCGGCTCCAGACCGGGGCTGCGCTCGCGCAGGTGGACGCGGAGGATCTCGCGGAACAGCGGGTGCAGGCGGTACCAGGAGTGGCCGAGGTCCTCGACGAACGCGTTCGCGTGATGCAGTTCCGCCAGGATGCGCGCTGCGTCCTGGCGGCCGGTCAGCGCGTCGGCGAGGTCGGCGCAGAAGCGCTCGCAGACGCTGACGCGCAGCAGCAGGTCCTGCGTGGTCCCGGGCTGCCGCTGGAGCACCTCGGCCAGCAGGAAGTCGGCGACCGTGCTGTGGCCGGCTTCGAACTCCTTCAGGTAGCGCTCCGGGTCGGGACTCTGCCGGGCGGCCAGGGCGCACAGGCGCAGGCCCGCGGCCCAGCCGCGGGTGCGGTCCACCAGGGCGCCGGCCGCAGCGAGGGACACCCGCAGCCCGTGCAGTTCCAGGAGCGTGACGGCTTCCCGGGGGGTGAAGGCCAGCTCGGCGTCCCTGATCTCGGCGAGTTCGCCGGAGGCCCGGTAGCGGTGGAGCGGCAGCAGCGGTTCCGTGCGGGTGACCAGGACCAGGCCGAAACCCGGCCCGGCGTGCTCCCGGACGAACGCCAGTTGTTCCGAGACCTCGGGCGCGGCCTTGTCGTACTCGTCGATCACCATGGTCACGCCGGTGCCGGCGCTGCTCAGCCGTGCCGCCAGCCGGGTCAGCAGGGTCCGGTCCACCTGCCGCGCGTCGGAGGGGAATCCGACGTCGGCGGGCATCGGCACCGCCGTGCTGTGCAGGGCCTCGATCAGGTTGGCCCAGAACATGCCCGGCTCGTGCACCGCGTCGTCGACGGTCAGCCAGGCGACCGGCCGCTCGCGGTGCGCGGCGCAGTCGGCGACGAACAGGGTCTTGCCGGCCCCGGCGGCTCCGTTGACCATCACCAGCGGTGCCGGCAACGCGTGCTCCAGGTGTTCGGCGAGCCGTTCGCGACGCAGGAACGTCACGGGTCTCGCGGGCAGGACGAAGCGGGTCCGCAGAAACGGATCGCCCAGCGGATCGATGTCCCGGCCCGCCGGGTGTGCGGGAGTCTCGTCGTCGGGGGTCACGGCTCTCACCACCCGCAGGATCGTGACGGCTGTCCACCAACCCCCACATGGTGTCAGCCGGGGCACTGGCTCGCATGGGGCCGGACGGCCCCCGTCCGGGCCGTTCGTCCCCGGGCCCGGCGCCCGCGGGGCCTGGGCGGAGGGGCGCCCCGCATACGGCGCGGGGCGCCCCCCGGACCGTATGCGGGCGCCCCCGGACCCGGTGCGGGGCGCCCGGTCCCCGGCGTCACCCCCGGTGGGTGATGCGCCGGCGGCGGCCGACGCGAAACCTGAAGGGGTACCGGTGGGACCGGTGCCGTGCCCCAGGGCATGTGCGCGAGTCGGAGGACGTAGTGAACGCATACCCGCCCATCGCCGATCACGGCATGATCGGCGACCTGCAGACAGCCGCCCTGGTCTCCTCCGGCGGACGGATCGACTGGTGGTGCACACCCCGCTTCGACTCACCCAGCCTGTTCGCGTCCCTGCTGGACAGCGAACGCGGCGGCCACTGCCACCTCGGCGTGGACCTCCCGTCGGGCAGCGGTACGACGGTCCGCCAGCTCTACCTGTCCGACACTGCCATTCTGGTCACCCGCTTCATGGCGCCCGAGGGCGTCGGCGAGGTGGCCGACTTCATGCCGCCCCTCGACTCCCCGGCGCCGCAGGACCGGCACAGCCTGATACGGGTCGCGCGCGTGGTCCGCGGCACGATGCCCTTCAGCTTCGCCTGCCGGCCGCGCTTCGACTACGGCCGCGCCCCGCACGTCCTGGCCCCGGCCGGCGAGCACGCGGCGGTCTTCCGCGGCCCGGGTACGGACCTGCACGTGCAGTCCACCACCGGTTTCGCCCTGCGGCCGGACGGCGACGACGTCGTCTCGCGGTTCACCCTGAGTGCCGGAGAGGCGGCCGCCGTCGTGCTGACCAGCACGACGGGCGGCGGTTCCGCGCCACCGCCCCCTTCGCTGGAGGGGATCACCGACGACCTGGAGGCGTGCCGCTCCTTCTGGCTGTCCTGGCTGCGGTCGTGCACCTACCACGGGCGCTGGCAGGACATGGTGAACCGTTCGGCGATCACCCTCAAGCTGCTCACCTACGCGCCGACCGGGGCCCCGATCGCCGCAGCCACCATGGGGCTGCCGGAACAGATCGGCGGTGAACGCAACTGGGACTACCGGTACACCTGGGTCCGGGACGGGTCGCTGTCCGTCCGGGCGCTGATCGACCTGGGGTTCCACGAGGAGGCGCACGCCTTCCGGCGTTGGCTGCGGGACCGCATCGAGGTCCGGGAGACCGTCCGGGAGGACCCGCTGCAGATCATGTACCGCGTCGACGGCGACCCCTACCTCACGGAGGAGGTCCTGGACCACTTCGAGGGGTACCGGGGATCGCATCCGGTGCGGGCCGGCAACGCGGCGGCCGACCAGCTGCAACTCGACATCTACGGCGAGGCGTCGGACGCCCTGATCGTGGGCGGGGACGTCGGCGCCATCCGCGGCTGGCAGGCGCTGAGCGACGTCCTGGACTGGCTGGCCGACCACTGGGACCAGCCGGACGAGGGCATCTGGGAGACGCGCGGCGGCCGGCAGGACTTCACCTACAGCCGGCTGATGACCTGGGTGGCGTTCGACCGCGGTATCCGCGCGGCCCGCACCTTCTCCCGGCCGGGCGACACGGCGCGCTGGACCGCAGCGCGCGACGCGGTGTTCCGGCAGATCGTGGAGCGGGGCTGGCACGAGAAGCGTCAGGCCTTCGTCCAGCACTACGACACCGACGTCCTGGACGCCTCCCTGCTGCTCATGCCCCGGGTCGGCTTCCTGTCGCCGCGGGACCCGGACTGGCTCAGCACCCTCGACGCCATGGACGGGGAACTGGTCAGCGACAGCCTGGTCTACCGCTACGACCCCGCGGCCTCCCCCGACGGCCTGCGCGGGTCCGAGGGCACCTTCAACCTGTGCAGCTTCTTCTATGTGGAGGCGCTGGCCCGCAGCGGCAGACTCGCGCAGGCCCGGTACGCCTTCGACAAGATGCTCACCTACGCCAACCCGGTCGGCCTGTTCGCCGAGGAGATCGGCCCCTCGGGTGAGCAACTGGGCAACTTCCCGCAGGCGTTCACCCATCTCGCCCTGGTGACCGCCGCCATGGCGCTGGACGAGGAGCTGGCGGGGGCGGCGGCCGGCGGCCGCAGGGACGGAGGACGGCACCGCCCGGCGATCCGTGATCTCAGGGTGCCCGCCGAGAGCACTCCCGCGAGTCCGGGCAGTGGCTGAGCAGGCGGCGCGCCAGGGAGCGGCCGGTCCTCGACGGGCCCTGGCCGCGCTGGCCCTCGCCCAGTTCATCTGCAGCTTCGCCGGCTCCAACATGAACGTGATGATCAACGACATCAGCGAGGACCTGGACACCACCGTCCAGGGCGTGCAGGTGGTCATCACCGTCTTCCTGGTCGTGATGGCGGCGCTCATGATCCCCGGCGGGAAACTGACCGACCGCTACGGCCGCAAACGCTGCTTCCTCACGGGCCTGGCGGTCTACGCGATCGGCGCCCTGCTGAGCGCGGCGGCCCCCGGCCTGGGCGTCCTGATCCTCGGCAACTCGATCCTCGAGGGCATCGGCACCGCCCTGCTCATCCCGCCGGTGTACATCCTCACGACCCTGCTCTACCCGGACGGCACGGCACGGGCCCGCGCCTTCGGCATCATCATGGCGATGGGCGGCGTGGGCGCCGCCACCGGCCCCCTCATCGGCGGCCTGATCACGACCGGCATCAGCTGGCGCGCGGCCTTCGTGTTCCAGGCCCTGGTCATCGCGGTGATCATCGTCCTCAGCCGCCGTGTCGGCGATCCGCTGCCGCCGGATCCGGGCCGCTCGTTCGACGTCGTCGGCGCGGTGCTCTCCGCGGTGGGGCTCGTCCTCGTCGTCATGGGCATCCTGGCCGCGGACAACGCCCTCTGGCTCACCGTCACCCTCCTGGCCCTGGGTGCGGCTGTCCTCGCGTTGTTCTTCCACTCGGCGCGTATCAAGGAGGCCTCCGGCGGGGAGCCACTGCTGTCGGTCGGCCTGTTCCGCGACCGTGTCTCCAACCTCGGGCTGGCCACCCAGAACATCCAGTGGCTGCTGCTCATGGGCACGTCGTTCACGGTGGCGGCCTACCTCCAGACGGTGCGCCACTACGACGCCATACGGACCGGGGTCGTGTTCACGGCGGCGACACTCGGGCTCCTGGTCACGTCCCTCTCCGCCGAACGGCTGGCCGGGCGGCGTGCCCCGCGCACCCTGATCATGGCGGGCTTTTTCGTGTGCGACGTCGGCGTGGCGGCCCTGATCGCCCTGGTCGCCGCGTTCTCCACCGCCTGGGCCTTCGTCCCCGGGCTGCTGCTGATCGGACTCGGGCTGGGCCTCATGCTGACGCCGTCGGTCAACGTCGTGCAGTCGCAGTTCCCGGAGCAGTTGCAGGGGGAGATCTCCGGGCTGTCCCGCAGCGTGTCCAACCTCGGTTCGTCCTTCGGGACCGCCATCGCCGGCACCATCCTGGTCTCCGGACTGACCAAGGGCGCCTATGCGGCGGCGATGATCACCCTGGCGGTCGTCGGACTCGCCGGCCTCGCCGCTGCCGCGCGTCTTCCCCGCACACAGGGCGCCTCCCCGGCGCCGGTGCGGCGGAGTCCGGACGTGTACGGGCACCAGGGCTGACGGCCCCGGCGGCGGCCCCTCGCCGCGTGGCCTGCCCGTCACGGCGTGGGGCGCCTCCGGTGGCGGGAGACGTCCGCGCGGGCCCTCTGCCAGCGGGAACGCGTCTGCTCCACCATGGCTGCCCACTCCTGCCGGACCTCGTGCTCGGACGGCTGCCGGTGCTGCCGGATCCGGTCGAGTTCGTCCGCCGTCTCACGGCCCAGCGCGGCCGACGCGACGAGGACGAACATGGCCGAGAAGAGTGCGGAGAGCATCGCGAAGACGCCGCCGACCACGCCGTAGCGGTCCGCGTAGGAGTTGAACAGGCGCGGGAGGTACAGGGCCGCGCCCCACGAGTAGGCGGACAGCAGGACGGCTCCGGTGGCCCCGAACGGGATGAGCGCGCGCCAGGTGATCCGCCTCGCCGACAGGAGCCGGCCGGTGCAGATGAGGAACACCGCCGTCACCGGCGCCTCGCAGACAGCGGCCGGGACGCCGGCCGCCCGCCCGTCGAGGAGCGCGGAGATCCATCCGCTGACCAGGGCGTACCCGGCGAGGGTGAGGATCCACCACAGGCCGTTGCGGGAGTTGCGCACGCTCAGCGGCCGCAGTTCCCAGGTCTGCTCGAAGAGGCGCTGTGCGGCCCGCGCGAAGCTCAGCACCGAGATCATCAGGAAGAGAACGCCGAAGACACCGATGCTCGGGCTCCCGCCCTCCGCGGGCGCGAAGAGGAGGTTCACCGCGTCGGCCCCGGCGCCGCTGAGGTCGTAGCGCCTGATGATCCGTTCCGCTGCGTCGACGTGCACGAGGCCGCCCAGGACGGCGCCGACGAGGAGCGCGAGCGGGACCAGCGCCGTGAAGGCGCTGGACGCCAGAGCCATCGAGCGGTCGAACCCCACGACCCGCTGGAAGCGGTTGAGGACGCGCAGGGCGAAGGCGGGGCGCAGCCAGAACGTCAGCGTCCTCCGCAGACGCTCGCGGTCGATCCCGGCCGTCGCCCTGCCCTCCCTGAGTCGCGTGCACCACGAGGCGCCGTGAGCGTAGCCGCTGTCCGCGTGTCAGCGGCGGTGCCACCACGGTCGTTCAGCCGACCGGAGCCGTACCGTTCGTCCGGTCGTGTCGTTCGCCGGTCCGGCGCCGGGCGTCCTCACATCGCGGTGGCGCTTACCCGGCCCGAGGCGACGGCAGCGGCAAGCGCCTCCGCGTCCCGCTCGTTCTGGTCGGCGTAGGCCTGGGCGAAGTCGGCGAGGGCGCGGTCGAAGCGGTCGCTGCCGCCGAGGTAGGCGGCGATCGCGACGGGGTCGCCGGAGCGGGCGTGGGCCCGGGCGAGCCCACCCCCGCACAGGTGGGCGAAGAGGCGGAGCATGTCCGGCTCCATCGTGTCCGGCCGCGCGATGCCCTTCCAGTCCCACAGCTGGCGGACGTAGAAGTCCCGGCCGACGCCGTCGAGGCCCACCGCGTGGGTCCAGCCGAGGAAGATGTCGCTGGTGGTCTGGATGAGCCGCTGTCCGGTCACCACACGGCGGCCCTGGTTCTCGTGACCGAGGTCGGCCGTGGGCCCCGCCAGCACCGACTCCTGCGCCTCCTTGGCCTGGAGCAGCAGCGGGTCGTCGTCGCCCTTGCCGAGCAGGAGCAGGATCCAACAGCGCGTGCCGACGCTGCCGACTCCCACCACCTTGCGGGCCATGTCGACCAGCCGGTAGCGGCGCAGCAGGAACCGGCGCTCCGAGGACAGGGTTCGCGCGTACCCCTCCAGCACGTTGCGCAGGAGCTTTTCCTGCCGGTCGTCGGACGGGTCGGTCAGCAGGTCCCGGAGCGGGGTGACGAGGGGCGGATCGGGGGCGATCCGCCGTCCCTCGGACGTGACCCGGGTGAGTTTGGCGAACGCCCGGAGATGAGTGCGCGTGCGGGCCTTCGCCGTCGCCGCGGCGGTGCGGCGCCGGGCGCGCTTGCTCATCGACGAGGCGAGCAGGGCGCGTACCCGGTCGGCGTCGTCCTGGGCGTACCAGACATCCAGGGTGGGCATGGCGGCGAACTCCCGCATACGGGTGCGGTAGGCACGCACGCACGCGTGGACGGCGCCGTCCTGCTCGGCCGCGGAGAAGCCGTTGTGCCGGCCGGCGATCGCGAAGGAGGCCGCGAGGCGTTTGACGTCCCATTCGAAGGGACCGGCGAGAGTCTCGTCGAAGTCGTTGATGTCGAAGACCAGATGCCGTTCGGGCGAGGCCAGCAGGCGGAAGTTCAGCAGGTGGGCGTCCCCGCACAACTGGACCGTCAGTTCCGTGGCCGGCAGTGACCAGAGGTCCATGGCCATGAGGGCGGCGGCGCCCCGGTAGAAGCGGAACGGGGACTCCAGCATCCGGCCGTAGCGGATGGGCACCAGCTCCGGCACCCGGGTGGCCGACTGGCCCTCCAGCACCTCGACGGGATCGGGCCGCTCGCGGTCCGTCTCGAACCGTCCGTGACCGGAGCGCGGGGCACGCTCGCGGGCTGCCTTGCCGTACGCGGCCCGTTCGGCCGGCGAGAGAGCGGCGTGCGCGGTGATCGGTGTCATCATGGCGGTCCCTCCGGTTCGCTTCCGCCGTCGTCCCGCGCCGCCGCCCGGCCCTCCTGGCGCCGTACACCCGTCTGCACGGCGTAGGCGAGGATCCGCGCCGCGACACCGACCAGCGCCAGCCCGCCGGCCATCTGGAACATCGTCACCACGCGCGCGGTCTGCGAACGGGCGCTGATGTCCCCGTATCCGACGGTGGTGAACGTCGTCAGCGTGAAGTACAGGGCGTCGGTCTTGGTCAGTGGTTCGCTGAAGGAGCCGGCGGTGGACCCCTCCATCAGGTAGTACGTGCCGGCGAAGAGGACCAGGTACAGCGCCAGGGTGGCGGTCAGGGCCTCGACGGCCTTCAGGCGGGGGTGCGGGGATCGCGTGATGGTCCGCACCTCCCAGGCGAAGACGGCGGCCACGGCCAGGAGTCCGCAGACGAGGACCGCGGTGGTGCCGCCTCGTCCGGCCCGGTCCAGGGGCAGCAGGTAGTAGGCGGTGACCAGGGCGGCAGCGAGCAGACCGGCCCGCAGCAGGGCGACCGCGGCCGCCCGCCGGCCGGGGTGCGCGGACGAGGCCGGCGGGGAGGCCGTCCCCGTCCCGTCGGGCGCCCGCTTCCGGGCGGCGTATCGCTCACTCATGGCGTGCCACGTCGTGGACCTCTCGGTCTTCGGAACCTCTCGGTCCCTTTGGAACTCGTGGTTCCTTCCATGGCCCAGCCCACTGGAACGGCCCCGCGTGCGGATCACCCGCGAGGGGTGACCCGGCGCGCGGTGCCGCGCGGCAGGGTGACGAAGCGAGGACGGCGCGGGACCGCGCGTTCACCGTTTCGCCGGCAGCCCGGTGCGGGACCGCGTCGTCCGAGGACAAGTGAGGAGCCATGACCGTGCTGTGCGCTCAGACACCGCACACCGGCCCGCCGCCGGCGTGAGGTCCAGGTCCGACACCCGAGGAGTTCCCATGGCCTCGAAGACGCCCTCCGCCCCGGGCGACGGCGCAGGCCCCGGCGTGACGCTGAGCGCCGAGGAACACGCCGACTACCGGCGGATGCGCCGGGCCGCCGCCGTACGCCACCGCAAGACGCGCTACGCCGGAGCGTCCCTGCTGCTCCTCGTCGCCCTGCTGCTCTCCCCCCTCGCCGTGGTCGCCGCGTGGGTGGACGACACGGTCACCGACACCGGCCGGTACGTGCAGACCGTCGCCCCGCTGGCGAAGGAGCCGGCCGTGCAGGCGGTGGTCACCGACCGGCTGACCGCCCGCGTGGTGTCCAATGTGGACGTCGGGGCGGTGACGGCGGCGCTGAGCAAGGCGCTGGCGAACTCCGGGGCACCTCCCGCCGTGGTGGACCGGTCCTCCGCCCTGGCCGGCCCGCTGCGCGCGGCACTGACGAACACCGTGCACGGCATCGTCCAACGCGTGGTCGCGAGCGACGCCTTCGCGCAGGCGTGGGAGGGCGCCAACCGGCGCGCCCACGCGGGAGTCGTGGGCATGCTCACCGGGGACGAGAGCAGAGCCGTACGGGCCAAGGGCGACACCGTCACGCTGGACCTCGGCACCGTGGTCGACCAGGTCAAGCAGAGCCTCGCCGACCGGGGCTTCGAGAAGGCCACCGCCATTCCCACGCCCGACCGGCAGATCACCCTGTTCGAGACCGCCAAGCTCTCCAAGGCGCAGGACGCGGTGCGGCTGCTCGACGTCATGGGCGCGTGGCTGCCCGTGATCACCATCGCGTTCGCGGCCCTCGCCGTATGGACCGCCCCGGCCCACCGGACAATGCTGCTGATCACGGCGAGCGGGGTCGGCGTGATGATGGTCGTGCTGCTCGTCGGACTCGCGGTCGTGCGCCGCGTGTACCTGGGGTCCGTGCCCGACTCGGTGCTCCCGCCCGATGCCGCAGCGGTGGTGTACGACACCTTCGTCCGCTTCCTGCGCAACAGCGCCCGGACCCTGCTGGTGGTCTCCGTGATCACCGCCCTGGCCGCGTATCTGTACGGTCCGAGCCGGGTGGCGCGAAAGGTGCGCTCGCTGGCCGGGCGCGGTACCGGCACGGCGGGCCGGGCGCTGCGCGACGCCGGCCTCGACACCGGCGGCACCGGCCGCTGGCTGGACGGTCACCGTGCGTGGACCACCGGTGCGGTCATCGGGTTCGGGGCACTGGCCCTGGTGCTGTGGAACTACCCCACGGTCGGGGCCGTGGTCCTCGTCGTCGGTCTGGTCGTCGTGGTCCTCGTCGTCCTGGCAGTACTGGCCGCGGCGACGGGACGGGCCGACCGGGTGGCGGCGGCGAGCCGGGCGGACCGGTGAGCGGAGCGGGCCTCACCCGCGCCGGGTGAGGCCCCGCGCACGTCGGGTGTGCACGCTGAGATCAGCCGGGACGGCGGCGGGAAAGGCCACCCGGAACCGAGAAGAGAGATGAGTGCACCATGGAACTCGCCTACGACTACCCGCTCCTGAGCACGTTCTGGACCATGCTGTGGTTCTTCCTGTGGATCATGTGGTTCGTGCTGCTCTTCCGGATCATCGGTGACATCTTCCGCGACGACACCCTGAGCGGCTGGGGCAAGACCGGCTGGATGATCTTCGTCCTGGTGCTGCCCTTCCTCGGTGTCTTCGTCTACGTGATCGCCCGCGGCAGGAGCATGGGTCACCGCGAGATCTCCCACGCCCGCGCCCAGCAGGCGGAACTCGACTCCTACATCAGGAAGACGGCCGGTGACGGCGGTCCCCGCACGAGCACCGACGAGCTGGCCAGGCTGGCAGACCTGCGCGCCGGCGGACAGATCACGGACGAGGAGTTCCGCCGGGCCAAGGACCTCGTCCTGAGTGAGACCCGCACTCCCGTCAGCGCCGGCGCGTCCACCGCGTCCGAATCCCGCTGAGCACGGAACGGAAAGCGAGGCACAAGATGACCGCCACCCACGCGCCCCGGGCGGCGCACAGCACGAAGTACGCATGGGCCGCGGGCCTGACGACGTTCGCCGGCGTGATGCTCACGCTCGTCGGAATCCTCGACATCTTCCGCGGCATCATGGCGATCGCCGAGGACGACGTGTTCCTCACCACCCGCAACTACGTCTTCCAGTTCGACCTCACCGGATGGGGCTGGATCCATCTCGCCCTCGGCGCGGTCGCCGTCGTCATCAGCATCGGGCTGTACCGGGCGGCGACCTGGGCGAGGGTCCTCGGCGTGGCCATCGCCGGGCTCGTCATCATCGCCAACTTCCTGTCCCTGCCCTACTACCCGGTGTGGTCCGTCATCATGATCGCCATGTCCGGCTTCATCATCTGGGCCCTCTGCGTGGCCCGCAAGGAGGACTTCCGCGACGACTACGGCGACCTGCCGGGCGCCGACGGGTGAGTCCCGGCCGGGACGCGGCGCACCGGGCCGACGCAGTGCGCCAGGCCCGGGGCCTTCGGCCCGAGAGGAGGCCGGCGGTGAAGCCACCCACCCGGCCGGCGGGCCCGGCTCCTCGTGCGGGCCCGCCCGCCGCCGGCGTCCGGACCGCCGTCTGGACGGCGCGCGCCTCCCTCCTGGCGCTCCTCGGCTGCGTCCTGGTCCCTCTCGTCACCGCCGGGTTGCGCGGCGTCCTGTGGCTCCTGCTCGGGGTGGCCGGACTTGCCCTGGCCTCGGCTGGTATCTGGTGGACCCTGGCCCACACCGGTATCCTCCGCGCCGTCGGCGCGGTCCTGGCGGTGGCGGCGCCCCTGACCGTGCTGGGCCTGTACGCCGCGCACGGCATGCTCGGTCCGGCCGTCGCCTCCGCCGCCCTGCTGCTGGTCGCCGTCGCCGCGGCACGGGGCGCACTGACGCCTCGTCCCTCCTCCGCCGGGACGGCACCGGCACCGGCCGAGGCGCCGCGGTGTCCCTGGGTGCTGATGAACCCGCGCTCCGGCGGTGGCAAGGTCGGCCGCTTCGGTCTGGTCGACCGGGCGCTGGCGGCCGGCGCCTCGGTGACGCTGCTCGACGCGGGCCGGCAGGACGCGGCCGACCTGGCCCGGCGTGCCGTCGCGGAAGGCGCCGACCTGCTCGCGGTGGCGGGCGGCGACGGCACCCAGGCGCTCGTGGCCCAGGTGGCCCATGAACACGATCTGCCGTTCGTCGTCATCCCCGCGGGCACCCGCAACCATTTCGCCCTGGACCTCGGCATCGACCGGAGCGACCCGGCCGCCGCCCTGGACGCGCTGACCGACGGCGTCGAGCGCCGTGTCGACCTCGGTTTCGCGGGCCGGCGGATCTTCGTCAACAACGCGTCCTTCGGCAGCTACGCCGCGGTCGTGGGCGACTCCGCGTACCGCGACGCCAAGGTCCGCACCGCGCTGCGGGACCTGCCCGCGCTGCTCACCGGAGCCCCCTTGCTCCGCCTGAGCATGCGCGCCGGGGACCGGCACGCGGAGGGGCTGCAGGCGGTGCTGGTCAGCAACAACCCCTACCAGTACGCCGTCGGCCCGCGGGGCGGCCACCGGGGCAGCCTCGACACGGGACTGCTCGGAGCGCTGTACGTGCACGTCGACAACACGGCCCAGGCGGCGCGGGCCGTCGGCGGCGGGCACGGTTCCGGGGTGGGCCGGCTGACCGCCCCCGAGGTGGTCGTCGACGCGGACACGGCGACCGTCCCGGCCGGCATCGACGGCGAACACGTCGTCCTGCCCGCCCCGGTGACGTGCCGGATCGTCCCCGGCGGCCTGCGCGTACGCGTTCCCCGCCGCTGCGCGCCCCCGCCCGGCCGCCACGGCGCCGACTGGCCGGGGGTCCTGCGTCTCGCCGGGCTCGCTCACCGCCGTGACACCAGGCGGGCGGGCGACCCCGCCGACCACCCGGACGCGGGGGCCGGGCCGAGCCGGACCCCGGACCCGGAAACCTGACGGCGCGGATCCGAGACGCGCGCGCCGGTCCTGCCGGAACAGCGATTTCGCTCACCAGCCGCAGGGAAGCTGCCTTCCGGCTCTCGGTCGCGGCCCTCCTCACGCGCGGCGGTCAGGCGGCGCCAGGCGTCGGGGGCAGAGCCGTGGCGCCGGCGGAGACCGCCCCGTACAGCCGGTCGAGGTAGGTGCGGAGCCGGTGCGTCATGTCGACGGACTCCGGGGCGAGCGCCCACTGGAGTTGCGTGCCGTCCATGACGGCGATGACTTCGCGGGCCACGGTCGCGCAGTCGGTGTCGGGGCGGAGCTCACCCGACTCGACGGCGGCCTGGAGGGTCTCGGCGAGACGGGTCGCGAGGGTGTCGTAGCGGCGGCGGAAGAAGGCGTGTGCCGGATGGCCGGGCTCCGAGGCCTCGCCCGCCAGGACGTTGAACATCCGAGTGCGGCCCGGTCTGCGGGTGTTGAGGTCGACGAGGGCCAGCAGTCGCTGGAAGCAGTCCGCGGCGGAGTCGAAGCCGGTGGCGAAGAAGCTCTCGGCGTCCTGCTCCTCGCTGCGTTCGAGCACCGAGACCAGCAGGTCTTCCTTGCCGCGGAAGTGGTGCAGCAGCCCGCCCTGGGTGACACCGACGGACTTCGCGATCCGGGCCAGGGAGGAGGCGTGGAATCCCCACTGCGCGAAGTGGTCCACGGCCGCGTCGAGGATGCGCCGGCGGCGCTCGTCGCCGACGGCGTACGGGCCGCGGGCCTTGGAGGCTCCCGGGAGCCGGCCGCTGTTCGTTCGGTCCATGAGGTCACCGTAGTCAGGCAGTGAGCGGTGCCCCAAGTGTGTGATCCACGCCTCACAATGAAAACCTATTGGGTACTCGGTTTTCGTGGTTGCCTGGACGCGGCCGACCGGGCCGGTGGTCCACTTCCCGGCCCGGTCGGCCGTCGCCCGGCCCGGAGAGGTTCCGCTCCGGCCGGCCCACCACGCCGTCCCGCTCACGACGGCCGCCCTCTCGCCCGCGGAGCCGGTCCGCACGTCTGGGCCCCGCTTCACGCCCGACCACAGGAGCTGACACATGACCACCGATGTCCCCCGTCTCGACGTCCCCGCCCTGCTCGGCGAGTTGACCCTGGAGGAGAAGGCCGGGCTGCTCGACGGCTCGGACTTCTGGCGCACCCAGCCGGTCGAGCGGCTCGGCATCCCCTCCGTGATGCTCTCGGACGGCCCGCACGGCCTGCGCAAGCAGCCCGAGTCGGGTGACCACCTGGGACTGCTGGACAGCGTTCGGGCGACGTGCTTCCCGACCGCGGCGGGGCTCGCGTCCAGCTGGGACGTCGGTCTCCTCGGACGGATCGGTGAGGCGCTCGGGCGGGAGTGCCGGGCCGAGCGGGTCTCCGTGCTCCTCGGCCCGGGGGTCAACATGAAGCGGTCACCGCTGTGCGGCCGCAACTTCGAGTACTTCTCCGAGGATCCCCTCCTCGCGGGTGAACTCGGCGCCGCCCTCGTCAACGGGTTGCAGAGCCAGGGCGTCGGCGCGTCGGTCAAGCACTTCGCCGCCAACAACCAGGAGACCGACCGGATGACGGTCTCCGCGGAGGTCGACGAGCGCACCCTGCGCGAGATCTATCTGCCGGCGTTCGAGACGGTCGTCACCAAGGCCCAGCCCTGGACCGTCATGTCGTCCTACAACAAGGTCAACGGGACGTACGTCGCGGAGAGCCACCAGTTGCTCACCGGCATCCTGCGCGACGAATGGGGTTTCCAGGGACTGGTCGTCTCCGACTGGGGCGGGGTCAGCCGCCGCCCCCAGACCCTGGCCGCCGGCCTGGACCTGGAGATGCCCTCGTCCAGCGGCTCGGGGACCCGCAAGATCCTCGACGCGCTGGCCGCCGGAGAACTCGACGAGTCCGACGTCGACCGGGCCGTCACCCGCCTGCTCACCCTCATCGGCCGGGCGCTGCCCGCCCTCCACGCAGGCGGTACGGCGGCCCCGGCCCACGACGCGGAGGCGCACCACGCGCTGGCCCGGGAGGCGGCCACCGCGAGCGCCGTTCTCCTCAAGAACGACGACTCCCTGCTCCCCCTCGACCCCGACAGCGGCGCAGCGATCGCCGTCATCGGCGAGTTCGCCCGCACCCCCCGCTACCAGGGCGCCGGCTCCTCGCAGGTCAACCCGACGCGTGTCGACTCCGCGCTGGACGCGCTGCGCGCCGCGCTGGACGGCCGGCGCGAGGTGTCCTTCGCGCCCGGCTATGTGATCGAGTCGCAGGACGCCGACCCGGCGCTCGTCAACGAGGCCGTGCGCGCCGCTGCCGGTGCGGACGTCGCCGTACTGTTCCTCGGACTGCCCCCGTCGTACGAGTCCGAGGGCTACGACCGCCTCCACATGGACCTGCCCGCGCAGCAGATCGCGTTGCTGCACGCGGTGGCCGACGCCAACCCCCGGCTCGTCGTGGTCCTGTCCAACGGCTCCGTCGTCACCCTCGCCCCCTGGCAGGACCGGGCCGGGGCGGTGCTGGAGGCATGGCTGCCCGGTCAGGCGGGCGGCGCGGCCGTCGCGGACCTGCTGCTCGGCGCGTCGGCGCCGTCCGGCAAGCTCGCCGAGACCATCCCCGTCCGCTACGAGAACACCCCGGCCGTCGGCGCCTTCCCCGGCGAGTCCGGTCGCGTCCGCTACGCCGAGGGCCTGCTCATCGGCTACCGCTGGTACGACACCCACCGGCTGCCGGTGGCCTACCCCTTCGGGCACGGACTGTCGTACACCAGCTTCGAGTACAGCGGCCTCGTCACCACGGTCCGGGACGCGGGCGACGATCCGCTGGTCGAGGTCGCCCTCACGGTGACCAACACGGGCGACCGGACCGGCACGGAGACCGTCCAGCTGTACGTCACCGACCCGGAGGCGTCCGTGCACCGCCCGGAGCAGGAGCTGCGGGCCTTCGCGCGGGTCACCCTCGAACCGGGCGAGAGCGCCCCCGTCACCATGACGCTGCGGCGCCGGGCGTTCGCGTTCTGGCACGAGATCGCGGGCCGCTGGGTGGTCGAGAGCGGTGCGTTCGGGCTGCGCGTCGGCGCCTCGTCCCGCGACATCCGCCTGGAGGACACCGTGGAGCTCCGGGGCCGCGGGTTCGTGGCTCCGCTGGACGCGGAGTCGACGGCGGAGCAGTGGCTCGCCCATCCGGTGGCCGGTCCGTGGCTGCGCGAGGCGCTCGGCACCGAGGGGTTCGGGCAGATCCTCTTCGACCCGCACAGTGGGCCCATGATCCGCGCGATCCCGCTGGCGCGGCTGGTCCGCTTCCCCGGCTTCCCCCTGGACGACGCCCAGGTGGCCCGGGCGGTGGCGAACTACGCGGCAGCCTGAGCCGTCGGGCGAAGGGGACGACGACGTCGTCGAAGACCCGGCCCGCGTCAGCCCCCGTCGGAGGTGGGGCGGATGAGCAGGAGGGCGATGTCGTCGTGGCGGGGGGCGTTGCGTTCCGCGTGGTGGATGAGGGCGTCGGCGAGGTCGTCCAGGTCCTCTTCCCGGGCCTCTTCGAGGCGTCGGGCGAGGCTGTGGGTGGTGTCGTCGATGTCGGTGCCGGGGGTTTCCACCAGTCCGTCGGTGTACAGGACGAGAACGGCGCCCGGAGGGAGGGCGATGTCGGTGGTGGTGTAGTCGGTGTGGGGGTCGATGCCGAGCAGCAGTCCGGGTGGCAGGCGGAGGACCTCGGTGTGTCCGTCGGGACGGCGGAGCAGGGGCGGGGGGTGCCCGGCGCTGGCCAGCCGGGCGCGGTGGCCGACCACGTCGAGGTGGGTGATGAGGCAACTGGTGAACAGGCCGGGGTCGAGGTCGGTCAGGAGGCGGTTGGTGCGCGCGAGGACGTCTCCCGGGGAGGCCGCGGCGGTGGCGTGCGCGTGGACGGCGGTGCGGACCTGGCCCATCAGGGCGGCGGCGGTGGTGTCGTGCCCCTGGACGTCGCCGATGGCCGCGGTGGCGGTGTCGCCGCGGATGAGGTCGTAGAAGTCTCCGCCGATGTCCGTGCCGCGGCCGGCGGGGAGGTAGCGGGCGGCGACGTCCAGACCCTGGACGCGGGGCAGGGTCTGTGGCAGCAGGCCGGTCTGCAGGCTGTGGGCGAGGGCGTGTGTGGCGTCGTAGAGGCGGGCCCGGCCCAGGGCTTGGGCGATCAGTCCGGCCAGGGAGGTGAGGATGGCGCGTTCGGCCGGGGGAAAGGGGCGGGGCTGGTCGTAGGCGAGGACGAGGCATCCGATGGGGTGACCGGAGGCGATCAGAGGCAGGAAGGCCCAGGCGCTCCTCTCCCGGTGGCGGGGTGCATCCGGGTAGGCCCGCCGGAAGTCGGCGAAGGTGGGGAAGAAGACGGGTGCTCCGGTGCTCAGGGCGTAGGTGGTCGGGGCGGTCGCGGTGACGGGGGCGCCGTCGAACCGGCTGACGAAGTCGGTGCTGTAGCCGCGGAGGCCGATGATGTGCAGCCGGCCTCCTTCCATGGTCATCAGGACCATGCCCTGGGGGCCGAAGGCGGGCACGATCTGGTCGGCGGCGCGTTCGGCCACGTCGTGGACGCCCGCAGCCTCGGTGAGAGCGGCCGCCAGGTGCGTCAGGAGGTACAGGGCGGTCGCGCTCACCGGACCGGCATGGGACTGGGGCTGCTCCGCCGGACCGGTCGCGCACGGCTGTGCGGCAGGGGCGATGCCGGTCGTGCCCGGCTGTGCGGCGGGGGTGATGTGGACGCTGATGCCGCCCTCTCCGGGGTAGAGCTCGAAGAGCAGCGGCGTGTCCGGGGGACGCACGGCGGTGAAGGAAGCGGGCCGGCGGGAGATCAACGCCGCCCGGTAGCTGTCCTCGAAATGCGGCTGGTGCAGCCAGAGCAGCACTTCCCAGGGGCGTCTGCCCAGCAGGGAGGCGGCGCCGGCGTCCACGAGATCGGCGGCGGCGGCGTTGATGAAGGTGAGCCGGCCCTCGAGGTCGAGGGCGCAGCAGCCCACCGGAAGGCGTTCCGTGAAGCCGAGCGCGGCGACGGCCCGGGCGGGATCGGCCTGAGTGGGCTGCGGGGTGAGGAGCCGGGGCTGCTCGGGCGCCGGCAGCGCTCGCCCGTGCCGTGCGGCTTGTTCACAGACGTCCGCGGCGCGCCGGCAGCAGGTGGCGATCGTGCCGCGTTCGTGCTCGCTCAGCTGCGGGGGATGCCACATGGGCCACAGCAGCACCATGCCGCCCCACACCGTATCGCCGCCGGCCAGAGGGGCCGCGGCGAGCATGAAGTCGTACGGCAGCACGATCCCGAGCCGGGGATAGCGGCGCGCCATCTCCTCCTGGTTGCCCAGCCACACCAGACGCCGCTGCCGCATCGCATCCACGACAGGGAGCGGGGCATCCACGGGAACGCGCGTCCAGGGTGCGGCGATCTGCGGGGAGACCCCGGACACCAGGGCCAGCCGCAACACCTTCTCCCCCGGCTGCCGCATGTACAGCAGGGCCGCGGACGCGCCGGTTTCCCGCACCCCGGCGGCCACGACCTCGTCCAGGCGCTCCACGTCCGAACCGACGTCGAGGCCATGGCCGGCAGACTGCCGCATGGCTGTCACCCCGCCCCGGCGGCGGACGTCCGGGGTCCCTGGCCGCGGCGGCCGCCCACCGTCGGGGCCGGCAGCTCCGTGCCCCACCAGCCATAGCACACGTCACCCATATGCGGACAATACGCCCACTCTGTCGTGACAGCTTCCCCCACGGCAGGGCGCCGGGGCGCTGCGTCGGGCGCCGACTCCGCGGAGCGGAGGTGCCCCGGTTGAGAAGCGCCGCGGCCATGGAGCACGCTGGAGGAACGGCCGCCTGGGTGTATCACCGTGAGTGGTCGTCCCCGTCCGGAGGGAGGTCGACGTGCCGGCTGCTTCCGACGCCGACTGCCCTGCCCCCGTGCCGCAGGCATCGGCCTCGCTGGACGCGCGCGGGGTCGTCACCGCCTGGAGCGCCGGCGCCCATGAGCTGCTCGGTCATGCGCCTGCCGAGGTGATCGGCCGGGAGGCCGGGATTCTCCTGGCCGAGCCGCTGCCCGACGCCGTCCTGTCCTCCTGTGCCGACCGCAGGCCATGGAGCGACCCCCTCCTGGTGCACTGCCGGGACGGCCGGGACCTGCCGATACTGGTGCAGGCACATCCCCTGGTGAGCGGGGCCGGTGAGGAATGCTGGTTCCTCACCGGACAGCGGTTCGAGCAGTCGGCGGCGCCCGCTCCGGGCGTCGTGCCGGACGCCTCCGTCATCAGGCAATGGGCTCTGACACAGTTGCCTCTGACCATGGCGCTCTTCGTCCGGCAAGGTGTGTGCTTCGCGGTGAACGCCGCGGCGACCGTCGCCATGGGGAAGACGGAGGACGAACTTCTCGGCGTGCGCATCGGTCACTCCGGCCCCGAACAGCCGATGGCCGGTCTGGAGGGCATCGAGCAAGCCGCCGAGCGTGTGTGGCGGAACGGCGAGACGGTACGGCTGGAGGCGCACCTGCGGACGCCCGGTGAGCCCCGCCCCCACGCATGGCTGCTGACCCTCTCGCCGGTGCTGGATCCGGACGGTCGCGTGTGCGCGCTGTCGCAGACGGCCGCCGACACCACGGAGCAGTTCCGGGCCCGGCAGCGGCTGAGCGTCCTCGACGAGGCGGGACTGCGGATCGGCACCACGCTCGACCTCGGCCGCACCGCGGACGAGCTGGCGGAAGTCGGTTCCGAGGGTTTCGCCGACTTCGTCGTCGTGGATCTCCTGGAAAGCGTCCTCGGGGGCACCGGCCCGCTCCAGGCCACCGGCCGCCCGGTCCTCCGCCGTGTCGCGCAGCGCTCCGTGCTGCCGGGGTGTCCCGAGGCGGTGATCCGGCTCGGCGGCGCTCACATCTACGACGCGGCCTCCCCGCCGGGGCGGGCACTGGCCACCGGCCGGGCCTCCTGCGAGGAGGTCGACGACACCACCGTGGCCACGTGGGCGGCGGGTTGCCCGGAACGGGCCGCCCGTATCCGCGCCCACGGCACTCACTCCCTGCTCTCGGTGCCGCTGCAGGCCCGGGGCATCTGTCTGGGCCTCGCCGTCTTCTGCCGGCACCGCACACCTGATCCCTTCGACGATCAGGATCTCCGGCTGGCCGAAGACCTCGCCGCCCGGGCCGCGGTCTTCATCGACAACGCCCGCCGCTACACGCGTGAGCGCGAGATCGCGCTGACCCTTCAGCACAGCCTGATGCCCGACCGCGCGCCGCGCCAGCAGGCCGTCGAGGTCGCGTCCCGCTATCTGCCGGCCGACCCGGACGCCGGCATCGGCGGAGACTGGTTCGACGTCATTCCGCTGTCCGGGGCGAGGGTCGCCCTGGTGGCCGGGGACGTCGCGGGCCGGGGTGTGCCGGCATCCGCCACCATGGGGCGGCTGTGCACGGCGGTCCGCACGCTGGCCGACGTCGACCTGGCCCCCGACGAACTCCTGACCCAACTCGACGACCTGGTCCTGCGCCTGGACCGTTCCGACGCCGTGGACGGCCCGCCACAGGCCTCCGACGCCGGCCCCGGCGAGGTCGGAGCCACCTGTCTGTACGCCGTCTACGACCCCATCTCCCGCCGGTGCTCCGTCGCCCGGGCCGGTCATCCCGTTCCCGCGCTCATCGCCCCCGACGGCTCGGTCCAGTTCCTGGACGTACCCGCCGGACCCCCCCTGGGCGTGGGCGGACTGCCGTTCGAAGTCGCCGAGTTCGAGGTGCCGGAAGGCGGCGTCCTCGCGCTGTACACGGACGGACTCGTCGGCGGCCCGCGCGGCGGCACGGGCGACGGGTACGCCTCTCTTCGCGCCGCGCTCGCCGGACCGCACCGGTCTCTGGAGGAAGCCTGCGACACCGTGCTCCACTCGATGCTCCGCGAGCACCGTGACGACGACGTGGCTCTTCTGCTGGCCCGTACCCATGTGCTGGGCGGCGACCGGGTCGCCACCCGGGAACTGTCGCGGGATCCCGCGGCGGTCACCGAGGCCCGCGCCTTCGCCTGCCGGACGCTGGGCGCCTGGCACCTCGACGACCTGGCGTTCGCCGTCGAGTTGATCGTCAGTGAACTCGTCACCAACACCATCCGATACGCCCGGCCCCCGTGCCACCTGCGGCTGATCCGTGACGACGGCAACGTCATCTGCGAGACGAGCGACGCCAGCAGCACCGCTCCTCATCTGCGCCGCGCGCGGGTCTTCGACGAAGGCGGCCGCGGTCTGTTCATCGTCGCTCAGCTCGCCCGCCGGTGGGGTACCCGCCACACGGGCACGGGCAAGACCATCTGGGCGGAAGTGGCCTCGACCGAGCCCGCGTTCGTGAGCCTGTGAGCCTGTGAGCCGCTATCTGGGGGCGACGTCCCAGGCGAGGTCGGGGATGTAGCTGGGGGCCGCGGTGAAGCCCGTCAGCTTCCTGGCGTCGTAGGCGTACAGGCCGTCCATGCGCATCACGGAGACGAACCACGCCTGGTCGACCACGAAGCGCATGACCTTCTGGTAGAGGGCCGGCTGCTTGCCGGCGGGTGCGGCCGCGGCGGCTGCGAGCATGCGGGTGAGCTCGGGGTCGGAGGTGGCGAAGGGGTTGAAGGCGGTGGCGTGCGGGAGCATCCAGTCGAGGGAGAGCGCGTAGCTGGTCGCGCCGCCGTAGCCGAAGCCGAGCACCGGATACTTCTTGGACGTGGCGCTCGCCAGCCACTGGCCCACGCTGGTGTCGGTGGTCACGTCGGCGGTGACACCGATCTGCTTCCACTGCTGGACGACCGCCTGCGTGACCAGGTCGATGCCGAAGAAGCCCTGGGTCTCCATCTTGAGCTTGAAGCCGTGGGGGTAACCCGCTTCCGCGAGGAGCCTTTTGGCCTTGGCCGGGTCGTAGGGGTAGTGGTTGTCGTAGTCGGCCGCGAAGCCGTCGAGGCCGGGGAGGGATATCTCGCTGGTGGGGTGGCCGTGGCCCTGGACGACGGCCTTGGTGATGGCGGCCCGGTTCACGGCGTAGTTGAGAGCACGGCGTACGCGCAGGTCCTTGAGCGGCTTGGCGATGGTGCCCTCACGGTCGGCGAGGTTGACGCCCACGAAGACGTTCGGGGCACCGGTGACCTTCAGTCCGGCGGCCGTGGCGGTGCCGGCCTGGTCGGCGGTGATGGCGACGGCGTCGGCCTGTCCCGTTCTGACCGCCTGGAGCGCGGAGTTGGGGTTGGAGACGACCTTGATGACCACCTTCTTCCAGTGGACCTTCTCCTTGTCCCAGTAGTGCGGGTTGGGGGTGTAGGTGTAGTGGTCGCCGGAGGCGGTGTGCGCCGCGTCGAGGACATACGGGCCGGCGCCGAACGAATGGGTGCCCATCGCGCCGGGGGACGCCAGGCCCTTGGGGCTCACGATCGAGCCGATCATCAGCACCTGGGTCAGCAGCTGCGGCAGGATCGGGTTCGGGCTGGAGCAGTGGACGCGCACCGTCAGGGGGCCGGTGGCGGTGACCGACGCGATGGAGGACGTCCAGGAGACGTTGAGGCCGTTCTTGCGGCTGTAGTCGATCGAGGCGGCCGCCGCCCCGGCGTTCAGGGGTGTGCCGTCGGCGAACTTCAGGCCGCCGCGCAGGGTGAACTCGAAGTCCGTGTTGCCGGTGCCGACGTACCCCCACTTGGTGGCCAGTCCCGGAGCCACCTTGCCGTTCGGGCCCTGGCGCAGGACGGTGTCGTAGGCGAGGTTGACGAACCAGTTGTCGGAGCCGACGTTGGCCTTGGCGGGGTCGAGGCTCGCGGGTGCGCCGGCGGTGACGACGGTCAGGGTGTCTTTCCGGCCGCTGCCTCCTCCCGCCCCGGATCCGCCGCAGCCGGTGGCGGCGACGGCGAGCGCGGCCAGCGCCGCCAGCCCTCTGGTCAGGGTTCTTGTGTGCATGGGGCGGTTCCTCACGTGTGCGGAGCGGACTGCCGGTCGGTGCCGGCGGAGGTGAGTTCGGTGGTCCGGTGGCAGGCCGCGGCGCGGCCGTCCGGGAGGGGCAGCAGAACGGGTCGCTCGGTGCGGCACAGGTCCACGGCGTGGGGGCACCGGTGGGCGAAGACGCAGCCGGCGGGTGCGGTCGCCGTCGTCACCGGCGTACGGCCGGCCGGGCGGGCCCGCCGCATGCGCGGGTCCGGCTGCGGTACGGCGGCGAGGAGGGCCTGGGTGTAGGGGTGGACGGGACGGTCGTAGAGCGTGGCGGCGGGGCCTGTTTCCATGACCTGGCCGCGGTAGAGGACCACGATGCGATGGGAGAGGTGGCGGACGACGGGCAGGTCGTGGGCGATGAAGAGGTAGCTGAGGTCGAGTTCGCGCTGCAGCTCGGCCAGGAGGTTCATCACCTGTGCCTGGATGGAGAGGTCCAGTGCGCTGACCGGCTCGTCGCAGATGACCAGGCGTGGTTCGGGCATCAGGGCGCGGGCGATGGCGATGCGCTGGCGCTGTCCGCCGGAGAACTGGCCGGGATAGCGGTCCGCGGTGTCGGCCGGCATTCCGACGCGTTCCAGCATCGTCCGGACACGCTCCCCGGTTCCCTTCGCGCGACCGCCGCCCTGGGCGAGCAGGGTCTCGGTGAGCGTCTGCCCGATGGTGCGGGCCGGGTTGAGCGAGGAGTACGGGTCCTGGAAGACGACCTGGAGCCGGGCGCTGAGGGCACGGCGGGTACGGGACGAGGCGTGGGTGATGTCGCGGCCCTCGAAGTGGATCCGGCCGGCGTGGACGCGGTTCAGGCCGAGGACGGCGCGGCCGATGGTGGACTTGCCGGACCCGGACTCGCCCACGAGCCCGAGGGTCTCGCCGGGGGCGATGCTCAGGGACACGGTGTCCACGGCGCGCAGCGGCGGTGTGCGCCGGCCCTGGTGGAACTCGACGGTCAGGTCGTTGACGTCGAGGAGCGGTGGCTGGGTCATGAGGGCGTGCCTTCCACGAGGAGCTGCCGGTACCGAAGACACCGGGTGAGGCGGTCGGCGGCCGGCTCGGTGAGCGTGACCGGCTCTTGTCTGCACGCGTCGTCGGCCAGTGCACAGCGGGCCGCGAAGCGGCAGCCGGCCGGCCAGTCGCGGGGAGCGGGGACCGTGCCCGGGATGGTCGGCAGGGGCTCGCCTTCGCGCGCCAGGTGGGGGTTGGCGGCCAGCAGGCCCGCGGTGTACGGGTGCAGGGGCCGGGCGAACATCTCCTCGACGGTGGCCTCCTCGACGACCTGGCCCGCGTACATCACGACGGCCCGGTGGCACAGGTCGGCGACCACGCCCCAGTCGTGGGTGACGATGAGCACCGCCATGCCCGTCTCGTCCTGCAGGGTGCGCAGCAGCGTGAGGATCTCGGCCTGGACGGTGACGTCCAGAGCGGTGGTCGGTTCGTCCGCGATCAGCAGCTTGGGCCGTCCGGCGAGCGCCAGGGCGATGGCCACGCGCTGGGCCATGCCTCCGGAGAGCTGGTGCGGGTACCGCCGCGTCACGGCGTCCGGATCGGGGATGTTCACCATGTCGAGGAGTTCGGTGACCCGGTCGCGCGCCGTCGACCGGTCGCAGCGCTCGTGCCGTCGTACCGCCTCGGCGAGCTGGCTGCCCACGGCGAACGTCGGGTCGAGGGCGACCATGGGTTCCTGGGAGACGTAGGCGATGCCCGCTCCGCGTACCCGGGTGAGGGCGGTGGGTGACGTGACCAGGTCGGTTCCCTCGAACAGCACCTGGCCGCGGGTGATGCGCCCGCCGCCGGGGACGAGACCGAGGATTCCGAGTGAGGTGACGGACTTGCCGCAGCCCGATTCGCCGACCAGGCCGAGGGTCTCGCCCTCGGTGATGTCGAAGCTCACGTCCTGCACGACCGGCGTGCCGGCGATCTCGACGGAGAAGTTCCTGACCGACAGCAGCGCTTCCGGGTCCGACGGCCGGGTTCCCGCCGTGGCGGTGTCGGCCGGCTCTTGGCGGTGCGCGGTGGCCGGCTGCCCGGTCGCGGGCGCCGCCATCTTGGACACGGCCCATCCCTCGATGGCCGCGTCCCGCACCGCGTCGCCGAGCAGTCCGAGCGCCATGACGGTCAGGACGAGCGGGACGCCGGAGGGGACGAGCATCCAGGGCGCGCGATCGATGGCCTGGGAGGCGTCGGCCACCAGGCCGCCCCACGACGGGTCGGGCGGCTGGGCCCCGAGGCCCAGGAATCCGAGGCCCGCCTGGATGGTGACGACGATCGCCGCGAACAGGGCGGCCTGGACGACGACCATGCTGGTCATACGCGGCAGGATGTGGCGTCGCAGGATCTGCGGGCGGGTGAGACCGGCGACCCTGGCCGCCGCGACGTACAACTCCTCGCGGATGCCAAGGGTCTGGCTGCGCAGGATGCGGATCAGGCCCGGGCTGCCCAGGACGCCGAAGGTGATCATGGCGGCGTGCAGGTTGCCGGGGAAGACCGAGAGTACGACGAGGACGATGATGATGCCGGGCAGCGCGAACAGCACGTCGGCGGCCCGCACGGTGAGCCGGTCCACCCAGCCGCCTAGGAATCCCGACGCCAGGCCGAGGGTGACGCCGACGAGCAGGTAGACGGCCAGCGCCTCCGCGACGGCCAGCAGGGTGGAACGGCCGCCGAAGAGCAGACGGCTGAGCAGGTCCCGGCCCAGGTTGTCGGTGCCGAGCAGATGGCCCGACGCCGGCCCGGACAGGACGTGATCGAGGTCCTGGTCCAGCGGTCCGTGCGTGGTCAGGAGCGGCGCCGCGAGGGTGGCGACGGTCAGGACGACCAGCCAGCCGAGGGAGAGGGCGCCGGCCGGGCGGCTCAGGACCCGCCGGAGCAGGGGGCGTCGGTGCGACGCGGGAGCGGTGTGCGGTGTGGTCGGTTGGGTCACGCGGCACGCACCCTCGGGTCGAGCCGGCTGTAGGCGAGGTCCACCAGCAGGTTCACGAGGACCACGAGGACGGTGATGTACAGGACGGCTCCTTGGATGACGGGGATGTCGTGCTGGACGGTGGCCTGCTGGGTGAGGCTGCCGAGCCCGGGCATCGCGAACACGGTCTCCACGAAGACGGCGGCGGCCAGCAGGCTGACGAGCACCACGCCGAGCACGGTCACCAGGGGCAGGGCGGCGTTGCGCAGCACGTGCCGGTAGAGGATCGAGCGCCGGGAGAACCCGTTGGCCTGCATGACCCGGATGAAGTCCCGTCCGAACGTGTCCAGGACGGAGTCCCGGGTCTGCTTGGCGATGATGGCCACCGCGCTCAGCGACAGCGACAGGACCGGCAGGACCAGTGAACGGGCCCATCCGGCGGGGTCGTCCGCGAACGGCACGTATCCGGTCACCGGGAACCAGCGCAGTCGTACGGCGCCGACGGCGATGAGGACGAGCGCGAACCAGAAGGCAGGCACCGCCAGTCCGAGGAGGGCCAGGGCGTCCACGGCGCGGACCAGCAGACCACCGCGCCGGGCGCTGAGCAGTCCCAGCAGCAGGCCCAGGATTCCGGAGACGAGGGTGCCGGCGAGGATCAGGGACAGGGAGACGGGCAGCCGGTTGTCCAGCACGGACGTGACCGGCTCCCCGCTGAACAGCGAGGTGCCAAGGTCACCGTGGAAGACCCGGACCAGCCAGTGCCAGTACTGCACCGGCAGCGGCTGGTCCAGGCCCAACTGGGCGCGTACGGCCTCGTACTGCTCGACCGTGGCGTGCTGGCCCACGATGGTCCGGGCGGGGTCGCCGGGCACCAGGGACACCAGTACGAAGGTCAGTGCGGAGACCAGGAAGAGAAGCGGGGCCGACGACAACAGCCGTCTGACCACCAGTCGGAACGTAGCCATGCTCACCTCGTCGGAGGTCGTGCAACTCGGCGGTGAGCGCGCCGAGTCGGGATGGAGCGCCCTGAGGTGACCTCGAGGCGAGGTGCCGGGCGACGACTTGTGTTCTCCGCGGCGCGCCCGGGAGAGGGGCGGGCGGAGAGGAGTGACTCAAGGAGCTGCGGGAGGGCGGGCGCGGGAGATTTTCCGCGGTGGCCGGATTCCCGCCCCTTGCCTGTCCCGGCATGTATAGCCGAAGCTGGTTACACGTGTCGATAAGTAGGACAGGAGACGATGTGGAACTCCACGTTCGCGAGTTCGGAAAGGGCCCACGGACCGCCCTGCTGATCCATGGGGGCATGGCGGACCACCGCACCTGGCACGCCGTGGGGGCGCGGCTGGTGGACCGTGGCTACCGGGTGATCGCGCCGGACCTGCGGGGCCATGGGCTCAGCCCACGCGGCGCGTACCGGCCGGACCTGCTCGCCGATGACCTCGTGGCGAACCTTCCTCGCGGCGCGGATGTGGCCATCGGCCACTCGCTCGGCGGCCTCGCGCTCTCCCTGGCGGCCACCCGCCTGACCCCGCGCCGCGCCGTCTACAGCGACCCCGGCTTCCGTCTCGGAGCACTGCCGCCCGGTGCGACGGCGGCGATGCGGGCCATGGTCGAGAACTCCGGTCCGGAGAGTGTGCGGCAGGCGTGTCCGCGCTGGTCCGAGGCGGATGTCGCGGCGGAGCTGGCCGGGTTCGCGCTCTTCGATCCCGCCTTCCTCGACGCCGTGGATCACTTCGACGCGGACTACCTGCCTGCGGCACCGGGGTGTCCCTCGCTGGTCCAGCTCGCGGACCCCAGCCTGACCGTCGACGCCGGCACGTCCGCCGCCCTGAAGGACCGCGGCTTCGAGTCGGTCACCGTTCCGGGGGCCGGCCACTGCATCCACCGGGACGACATCGAGGGGTTCATGGCCTCGCTCCAGGGGTGGATCCGAGAGTCCTGACCTCGGCTTGTTACACGATTTAATCCGGAGGGTCGAGCCAGAACCCGGCGGAATGTCAGTCCGTGGCTTTCCGCAGCTCGGTCACGCTCTCGACGTGCCGCAGGCTCGGCTCGGCCAGCACGGCGTGGAGCTGCTGGAAGAGCTGACGTGCCGCGACCGCGTTCCAGTCGTCCGGCAGGAGCTCCTTCGGCAGGCCGGGGTCGAGGTAGGGCAGGCGCCGCCACTGGGTGAGCATGGGGGTGTAGTGGCGGAACGCCTCCGCCGGCTCGATGGCGTCCAGCGCGGTCAGCCGTGCCGCCACCGGACTGTAGGTGTCGGTGAAGGCGGCGTACTGCGCCTGGATCGCCGGGAAGTCCCACCAGGAGCTGACCGAGGTGCGCAGGTCGCTGAACGCGACGTACCGCGAGGCGAAGAGGTGCACGTAGTCGCTCAGGCCGAGCCGTTCCAGCAAGGCGCGGGCATCGTCGAGGAGGCGGCCGGGGGCGAGCCACACACCGGAGGTGATGTTCCCGAAGCCCAGCCAGGTCAGGCGGGTGCGGAGCTGGTAGCGGTGGGACCGCTCGGACTCCGGGACGGAGAAGACCGCCATCACCCAGCCGTCCGCCAGGTCCGCGGGCTCCAGGCTGCCGAAGATCCGGCGGTCGCCCTCGTCGAAGACGGGGTGGACGGCCGGGCTCAGCCGGTAGCCGTTGGTACCGCGCCGCTCGGGCTCCAGGATGCCCCGCTTCTTCAGGCGGGAGATGGCCGAGCGCACCGCCGGCCCGTCCACGTCCAGCTCGGCCATCAGGACGATCAGGTCGGCGATGGAGACCCAGCCTCCCAGACGGCGCAGGAAGGCGCCGTAGACCGTGCTGATCAACGAGCTGGGCCTGAGAGGAGTGTCCGACATGATCGCCTTCCGTGGTGTGCGGTGGCGATCCTACCCAGCACCCGCCGGGCCCCGGCGGGTGGACGGGAGCCCGGACGGCCGGTCATCGCGCGGTCGCCTCCCGGTGCGGCAGCGGCGACTCGGCGTACGCACCGGACAGCAGCCGGCCCGCTCCGGGTGCGACGGCCGGCAGACCGAGGGTGCGCAGCATCTGGTGCGCGGTGCACACGGCCGCGGAGACCACGGGCTTGCCGAGCAGTTGCTCGGCCTCCTCGATGACCCCGAGCGAGGGCATCTGCACGCAGGCCGAGAGTACGACGGCGTCCGCGTCGGTGTGTCGGAGGGCGCGGGCGATGCCGGGCAGCTTGGCGGGGTCGTGTGCGGCGACGTCCAGGTTGTCGGGGATCTCCAGCGCCTCGTAGTCGAGGACCTGGATGCCCTCGTGTGTCAGGTACTCCACCACGGTCCGGGTGAGCGGCCGCATGTACGGGGCGACGAGGGCGATCTTCCTGGCGCCGAGGGTGTGCAGGCCGTGCACGAGGGCGCCGGCGCTGGTGACGACCGGGGCGGGGGCACCGTTCTCGGTGGTGCGGGTGTGCAGGCGTTCCTCGGAGACGCGGTGGTAGCCGAGTCCCATGCTCATGATGGCGACGAGGCAGGCGTAGCCGAGGACGTCCACGCGGGCGTCGGACAGCTCTACGGCGCAGCGGTCGGAGTCCGCGTCCATGGACTTGAGCTGCTCGGGGGTGACGTGGGTCATCCGCATGCGGCTGGAGTGGAAGGTGAAGCGTTCCGGCGCGACGGCCTCGCGGGCGCGCAGGATGGCGGGGATCTCGGTCTCCATCGTGACGTTGGAGCTGGGCACGATCTGGCCGATGCGGTACGTGCGTCGGGGGGCCATGGTCTCTCCGTGGTGCTGGGGCGGCGGCGGGGGTCAGCGTGCGTCGACGACGGGGTTGGTGAGGGTGCCGATGTGCTCGATCGTGGCTTCCACGGTGTCGCCCGGGGTGAGGAACTCCGGCGGGACCATTCCGGCGCCGACGCCGGAGGGTGAGCCGGTGGCGATGACGTCACCCGGCTCCAGCGTCATGCCGGAGGAGATGTCGGCGATGAGGCGGGCGATGGGGAAGAGCATGTGGCGGGTGTTCGACTTCTGCTTGGTCACGCCGTTGACACGCAGTTCGAGGTCCAGGTCCATCGGGTCGGTGATGTCGTCCGCCGTGACGACGGCGGGGCCGAAGGGCGCGTAGGAGTCCTGGCCCTTGGAGAAGAACCACTGCCCGGAGCGGCGCTGGTCGCGGGCGCTGATGTCGTTGACGATGCTGTAGCCGAAGATGTGGTCGTAGGCGTCCGCCTCGCTGACGCGGAAGGCGGTGCGGCCGATGACGACGGCCAGTTCGCACTCCCAGTCGAGCTGCTGGGTGAGGTCGCCGTTGTGCAGGATCGGCTGTCCGGGGCCGGTGACCGCGGTGGCGGGCTTGCCGAACAGCACGGGGCGCGGGGGCAGTTCCCTGTCGGTGTCCAGGCTGCGGCTGGACTCCTCGACGTGTTCCACGTAGTTGAGGCCCACGCCGATCACCTTCCCGGGGCGCAGGGGGGCCCGCAGTTCGACCTGCTCCAGGCTGTGGACGGCCTCGGCCGGCCAGCCGGACGGGTCGCCGGCGAGCAGGCGCCGTGCGGTGTCGTGGACGTCGGCGTCCGCGCTGACGAAGGTCAGCAGGTCCTGCGGGAGGGTGGTGCCATGGTGGGCGGCCAGGGCGGCGAGGTCGATCACCCGGTCGCCGGTCTGGGCGCCGAGACGGGCGGGGGCATCGCCGGCGGTGTAGGTCACGAGGCGCATGAGGGCTCCTTGGTACGGAGGGGATCAGGGAGGGGGCCGCGGCGGCGGTTCACGTGGTGGGCTGGTGCCCGTCGTTGTCGGTGTACGCCTCTTCGCGGTGGAAGCCGAGGGAGCGCATCACGGGGAAGTCGTTGAACGAGAAGAGGCAGGCGTCCTCGCTCTCGTCGAGGTTCGCGTGTTCGTGCCAGGCCCAGGACGGGACGCAGAAGATGTCGCCCTGCTGCCAGTCGTAGCGCTTGCCGGCGACGACGGAGTGTCCCCGGCCCTTGGCCACGGTGTAGACGACCGAACCGGTGTGGCGGTGGGCCTTGGTGGCCTGGCCGGGCCGCAGCAGCTGCATGTGGGCGCCCATGGTCGGCATCACGGAGCCGCCGGTGACGGGGTTGGTGTACTCGGCGATGACTCCGTCGTACGGCGAGCCTTCCGTGGCCTTGGCGAGGCCCAGCAGCGACTCGTAGGTCGGCTCCCAGGGGTAGGCCAGGAGCGGCGAGTAGGGGCGGGTCCACTTCTCCGCCCCGTAGGGCAGCAGGTTGCCGCCGTAGGTGAGGACGGAGGAGTTGATCACCTTGCCGGGCTGCTGGTACAGCTCGGGGTGGACCTCGTAGAAGCCTGCGTCCATGGCGTTGACCAGGGGGATGTCGAGGCCGTCCTGCCAGATGACCGGGGTGTCGTCGGCGTCGTTGCCGTGTTCGTGCCAGGTGCCGTTGGGGGTGATGGCGAAGTCACGGGGGCCGACCTTCAGCTTCTGGCCGTCGACGATGGTCCAGGCGCCGGTGCCCTCGTGGACGAAGCGCAGGGCGGCGGCCTGGTGGCGGTGCGCGGTCATGGACTCCCCCGGTCCCATGACCTGCAGGCCGGTGTAGAGGAGGCCGACGGCGGCGCTGACGTCCTTGCGGCCGGGGTTGACGAGCATGACGACGCGGCGCCCCGCGTCGTCGGCCTCGACCAGGTCGAGTGCCTTGCGCACGAGGGGGCGCAGGGCGTCGTAGCGCCACAGGACGGGGACGGACTTGGGCTGCGGGTACCAGGGCTCGATGTCGTTGGCGACCGTCCACAGGGCGCCGGCGTCCAGTTCGGCGAGTTCGCCGTAGTAGGCGGTGAGTTCGGGGGTGTCGGAGACACGGGCCCGGCCCAGCTGGGTGTCGTCGTGGTCGGCGGTCATGAGTCCTCCGTAAGTTGTTAGGCGGCCCGGGAGGGCCGGGTGTGGCTTATGGGTCCTTGCCATCAGTGGCTTCGAAGGAGTGGCCGCCCGGTTCTCCGGG
>NZ_JBEYVS010000048.1:0-51124 GCF_040644095.1 Streptomyces sp. NPDC047028 | reverse complement strand
GGCTGTGGGTCAAGCGCGTCCACGGCGGTGCGGCCGCGGGCGCCCTCGCCGTCGGCGGGTGCGGTGGCGCATACGCCGCCGGCGGGCGCGGACTGTGGGTCAAGCGGGCCCGGGCGGTGCGGCCGCGGGCGCCCTCGCCGTCGGCGGGTGCGGGTCGGCGGGTGTGGTGGCGCATTCGGCGTCGGCGGGTGCGGGCTTTGGTGGGGCGGAGGGAGGGCGGCACCAGGGGGCCCGGGCGGATTCATGTCGGCGGGTGTGGGTCGGGGGTGTGGTGGCGTCTTCGGCGGGGGTAGGGGGCTGGGGGTGTGTGGGGTGCGTTACAGGTCGGCTGCAGTCGGGGGGTGGGGGTGGTGGGACGGGGTGTGGTGTCGGTGGGGGCTCGTAGACTCGCGGGGTGGATACGACCCTTCAGGACCCCCTCGTCGGGCAGGTGCTCGACGGCCGGTATCGCGTCGACGCGCGGATCGCCGTCGGCGGGATGGCCACGGTGTACCGGGCCCTGGACACCCGCCTCGACCGGGTCCTCGCGCTCAAGGTGATGCATCCGACGCTCGCGGCCGACGGCTCGTTCGTGGAGCGGTTCATCCGGGAGGCCAAGTCGGTCGCCCGGCTGGCCCATCCCAACGTGGTGCAGGTCTTCGACCAGGGGACCGACGGGTCGTACGTGTACCTGGCGATGGAGTACATCGCCGGCTGCACCCTGCGGGACGTGCTGCGCGAGCGCGGCGCGCTGCAGCCCCGGGCCGCGCTGGACATCCTGGAGCCCGTGCTGGCCGCGCTCGGCGCCGCGCACCGGGCCGGGTTCGTGCACCGGGACATGAAGCCCGAGAACGTGCTGATAGGGGACGACGGGCGGGTCAAGGTCGCCGACTTCGGCCTGGTCCGCTCGGTGGACACCGTCACCAGCACCACGGGCGCCGTCCTCGGCACCGTCTCCTACCTCGCGCCCGAGCAGATCGAGCAGGGCACCGCCGACCCCCGTGTGGACGTGTACGCGTGCGGGGTCGTGCTCTACGAGATGCTGACCGGCGACAAGCCGCACTCCGGGGACTCCCCCGCGCAGATCCTCTACAAGCACATCCACGAGGACGTGCCGCCGCCCTCCGCCCTGGTGCCGGGGCTGGCCGACGGGCTGGACGGGCTGGTCTCGTCGGCCACCGCGCGCACTCCCGAGGGCCGGCCGCAGGACGCGGCGGCGCTGCTCGGCCAAGTGCTGCGGACCCGGGCGGCGCTGAGCGCCGAGCAGCTGGACGCGCTGCCGCCGCAGGCGCTCTCCGACGGCCACGACAACGCCGAGGACCGCACGAGCGTGATCCCGCGTTCGCTGACCGTGCCCCGGCCCCTGCCCGTCAACGACGACGACGGTGACGCGAGCGCCGGCCACACCACCCGGCTCGCGACGCCGCCCGTCCCCGAGCGCCGGCGGGGCCGGTCCCGGCGGCTGGTGGTGACCGTCCTCGCCGCCGTACTGGTCGTGTTCGGCGTGGGCGCCGGGGTCTGGTACATCAACTCGGGGCAGTTCACGAAGGTCCCGCCGCTGCTGACCAGGACCGAGGCGCAGGCCAGGCAGCGGCTGCACGCGGCGGGGCTGGACGTCAAGCAGGTCAAGCGGGAGTACAGCGACACGGTCGACCGCGGCAAGGTCATCCGGACCGACCCGGGTCCGGGCGCCCGCATCCGGGACAACGACTCGGTGACCCTGGTCGTCTCACGCGGCCCGGAGACGGTGAACGTGCCGGACGTGGCGGGTCAGCCGCTGGAGAAGGCGCGGGCCCGGCTGAAGGCGGACGGGCTGGAGCCGGGCATGGTCAGCCGCGAGTTCAGCGAGGACGTCGACAAGGGGTCCGTGATCGGTACGACCCCGGGAGCCGGCACCAAGCGGCACTCCGGGTCGGCCATCGCGATCACCGTGAGCAAGGGCAGCCCGGTCGACGTGCCGGACGTCACCGGCGAGGACCTGGACAGCGCCCGGCAGGACCTCACGGACGCCGGCCTGAAGGTGAAGGTCGCCCCCGACCGGGTCAACTCCGAGTACGACAAGGGCCAGGTAGCCCGGCAGAGCCCAGGGGACGGCAGCCAGGCCGCCGAGGGCGACACGGTGACGCTGACCCTGTCCAAGGGCCCGGAGATGGTCGAGGTGCCCGACGTGACCGGGGACAGCGTGGACGACGCGCACAAGGCGCTGGAGGGCGCCGGCTTCAAGGTGGACGAGGACCGGGGGCTGCTCGGGCTGTTCGGCGACACCGTGAAGAAGCAGTCGGTGGAGGGCGGCGACACCGCGCCCAAGGGGTCGACGATCACGATCACCATCCGGTGACCGGCGTCACCGGGAGCGGAGGTCCGGCGGCCGGTGCGGGCATGACACCCTGAACGGGTGAGCCCGCTTCAGTCGCCCCTCCCCCGTAACCCCGTCGGTGGTCACGTCCCGGTCGCCGGCGGCCTGCACTCCGTGGGGTTGTCGTACGCCCGTGAGCTGAAGGCCGAGACGGTGCAGGTCTTCGTCGCCAATCCGCGCGGCTGGGCGACGCCCGAGGGCAACCCCCGGCAGGACGAGGCGTTCCGCGCGGCCTGCGCCGAGGAGAAGGTCCCGGCGTACGTGCACGCGCCCTATCTGATCAACTTCGGCTCGCACACCGAGGCGACGGTCGAGCGGTCGGTGGAGTCCCTGCGGCACTCCTTGCGGCGCGGGCGTGAGATCGGCGCGCTGGGCGTGGTCGTGCACACCGGGAGCGCGACCGGCGGCCGGGACCGGGACGTGGCGCTGAAGCAGGTACGGGAGCACATGCTGCCGCTGCTGGACGAGCTGACCCACGACGACGACCCGTTCCTGCTGCTGGAGTCGACGGCCGGCCAGGGCGCCTCGCTGTGTTCGCGCACCTGGGACTTCGGGCCGTACTTCGACGCCCTGGACGCCCACCCGAAACTGGGGGTCTGCCTCGACACCTGCCACATCTTCGCCGCCGGCCACGACCTGACCGGCCCGCACGGCATGCACCAGACCCTCGACCTGCTGGTCGGGACCGTCGGCGAGGGCCGGCTGAAGCTGATCCACGCCAACGACTCCAAGGACGTCGCCGGCGCGCACAAGGACCGCCACGAGAACATCGGCGCGGGCCACATCGGGGAAGACCCCTTCCGGGCCCTGATGACGCACCCGGCCACCGACGGGGTGCCGCTGGTCATCGAGACGCCCGGCGGCAAGGAGGGGCACGCGGCGGACGTGGAACGGCTGAAGAGGCTCAGGGACGGCTGAGCCGGCGCACGGTCCGGTGGGTGGTCACAGCTCCGGGCCCTCGCCCGGTTCCTCCTGGTAGGAGTAGCGCTGTTCCTTCCACGGGTCGCCGACGTTGTGGTAGCCGCGTTCCTCCCAGAAGCCGCGGCGGTCTGCGGTCATGTACTCCACGCCCCGGATCCACTTGGGGCCCTTCCAGGCGTACAGGTGCGGCACGATCAGGCGGACCGGGAAGCCGTGCTCCGCGGTGAGGAGTTCGCCGTCCTTGTGGGTGGCGAAGATCGTGCGGTCGGAGGCGAAGTCCGACAGGCGCAGGTTGGAGCTGAAGCCGTACTCGGCCCACACCATCACATGGGTGGCGTCGGGGGCCGGCGGGGCCAGCTCCAGGACGGTCCGGGCGGGGATGCCACCCCACTCCGCGCCGACCATGCTGAACTTCGTCACACAGTGCAGATCGGCCGTGACGGTGGTGTACGGCAGCGCCGTGAACTCGTCGTGGTTCCAGGTGTGCTTGTCACCGTCGGCGGTGGCGCCGAAGACCCGGAACTCCCAGCGCTCGGGGCGGAACTTCGGTACGGGCCCGTAGTGCGTGACCGGCCAGCCGCGCTGGAGTCGCTGTCCCGGCGGAAGCTCGGACCCTGCCGTTGCTCCAGACGCACGCTCCACCGGTCGACCCATGTATCCATCCTGACAGACCTCGGGCAGTGCCCTTGACCACCACTCCTCGAACCGGACAACTCCCACCAAGGGCGCATGTACTTACTAAGTACGCACTTACTGGACGATCTTCGCGGCCAGTGCAATCATGCGGCGGCACACCTCCCCCGTCCCCCGTGTGGAAGGAGCCGCTGCGATGCAGGGCGACCCCGAGGTCATCGAGTTCCTCAACGAGCAGCTCACCGGCGAGCTGACCGCGATCAACCAGTACTTCCTGCACGCGAAGATGCAGGAGAACTTCGGCTGGACGAAGCTCGCCAAGTACACGCGGCACGAGTCGTTCGACGAGATGAAGCATGCGGAGGTGCTGACCGACCGGATCCTGTTCCTTGAGGGGCTGCCCAACTACCAGCGGCTGTTCCACGTGCGGGTCGGGCAGACCGTGAAGGAGATGTTCGAAGCGGACCGGCAGGTCGAGGTGGAGGCGATCGACCGGCTGCGCCGGGGCATCAAGGTGATGCGCGAGAAGGGCGACATCACGTCGGCGAACATCTTCGAGGACATCCTCGCCGACGAGGAGCACCACATCGACTACCTCGACACCCAGCTGGAGCTGGTGGAGAAGCTCGGCGAGGCGCTCTACATCGCCCAGCTGATCGAACAGCCGGAAAGTTAGGCGCTTCGCCGGAGAGCCGTTCGTCGACTGCAGGCGCGTCGTGACTGGTCGCGTAATTCCCCGCGCCCCTTCGGGGCGCTCAGGCAGCCTCGTCCAGTGCCGTCAACGCCGGTCTGCCCTGGTCCGCGAGTTCTCGGCGGGGGCAGGCGCCCCGGCCGAGTAGGGACTGGATGCGGCGTACGCATGAGCCGCAGTCGGTGCCGGCCTTGCAGGCGGACGCTATCTGGCGGGGGGTGCAAGCACCGTCCTCCGCGTGCTGCTTGACCTGCTGCTCGGTGATGCCGAAGCAACTGCAGACGTACACGCGGGTCCACCTCCCGACGGGATCACTCTCTTACTGCCATCCCGTTTCCCGGTGAGGCAAACCTAACCTTACCCATCCCCCCGCGGGCCGCAACAGTGCCCGGGGCGCGGATCCGGTGTGATCCGCGCCCCAGATCATCACTGGTCCCGGTACATCTCCGCGACCAGGAACGCCAGGTCCAGGGACTGGCTGCGGTTCAGGCGCGGGTCACAGGCCGTCTCATAGCGCTGGTGCAGGTCGTCGACGAAGATCTCGTCGCCGCCGCCCACGCACTCGGTGACGTCGTCGCCGGTCAGCTCCACGTGGATGCCGCCCGGGTGGGTGCCCAGCTCCTTGTGGACCTCGAAGAAGCCCTTGACCTCGTCGAGGACGTCGTCGAAGCGGCGGGTCTTGTGCCCGGAGGCCGCCTCGAAGGTGTTGCCGTGCATCGGGTCGGTCACCCAGGCCACGGTCGCGCCGGAGGCGGTGACCTTCTCGACCAGCTCGGGCAGCTTGTCGCGGACCTTGTCGGCGCCCATGCGCACGATGAAGGTCAGCCGGCCCGGCTCACGGTCGGGGTCCAGGCGCTCGATGTACTGCAGCGCCTCCTCGGCCGTCGTCGTCGGGCCGAGCTTGATGCCGATCGGGTTGCGGATCTTCGAGGCGAACTCGATGTGCGCGTGGTCCAGCTGCCGGGTGCGCTCACCGATCCACACCATGTGCCCGGAGACGTCGTACAGCTTGCCGGTGCGGGAGTCGACCCGGGTGAGGGCCGACTCGTAGTCGAGCAGCAGCGCCTCGTGCGAGGAGTAGAACTCGACGGTCTTGAACTCCTCCGGGTCGGTGCCGCAGGCCCGCATGAAGTTCAGCGCGCTGTCGATCTCGCGCGCGAGCTGCTCGTAGCGCTGACCCGACGGGGACGACTTCACGAAGTCCTGGTTCCAGGCGTGCACCTGGCGCAGGTCGGCGTAGCCGCCGGTGGTGAAGGCGCGCACCAGGTTCAGCGTGGAGGCGGACGCGTGGTACATCCGCTTCAGCCGCTCGGGGTCCGGGATCCGGGAGGCCTCGGTGAAGTCGAAGCCGTTGACCGAGTCGCCGCGGTACGTCGGCAGGGTCACGCCGTCGCGGGTCTCGGTCGGCTTGGAGCGCGGCTTGGAGTACTGGCCGGCGATCCGGCCCACCTTCACCACGGGCACGGAGGCCGCGTAGGTCAGGACGGCACCCATCTGCAGCAGCGTCTTGAGCTTGTTGCGGATGTGGTCGGCGGACACCGCGTCGAAGGCCTCGGCGCAGTCGCCGCCCTGGAGCAGGAACGCCTCTCCCTTGGCGACGGCCGCCATCCGGGCGCGCAGCTGGTCGCACTCGCCCGCGAAGACGAGCGGCGGATACGACTCGAGGTCCGCGATCACTGCGCGCAGAGCCTCGGTGTCGGGGTACTCGGGCTGCTGCGCCGCGGGCAGGTCTCGCCAGGTGTTGCCAGCGCTCTGGCTGGTCTTAGCGTTCACGGTCACCTCAACAACACTACGGGGTCGTGTCGCCGCATTTTTCCCCTGCTCGAAACGTGAGACGCGGTGATTGCCCCGTGGACGGCCGGGTCGTGGGGTAGGGTTCCCGGCATGTTCGCGCACTCGACCCGCAACTGGTGGTGGACCGCTCCTTCGGCGGCCCACTGACTGCGCGTACGTACGACTTCGCGAAGGCCGCCCCGAGGGGCGGCCTTCGGCGTTTCCGGGGCCGTTCCTCTCACTCGACTCGACGTCAAGAGGAACCATGGACCTGACACGCCTGCTGGACGATCCCCGCCCCTTCGCCCTGCTCCGCCGCCGTACTCCCGGCCGGGACGAGCGGACGGTGGAGGTGCTGCTCGGCCCCGTCACGCCCCGCGACCGGCTGGCCGACCTGCCCGACGAGGGGCTGGCGCTCGTCCCGTTCCGGCAGATCCACGAGCGCGGCTTCGACGTCCGCGACGACGGCACGCCGCTGCTGGTGCTCACTCCCGAGGAGTCGTACGAGATTCCGCTCGCCGACGCGCTGGGGCAGTTGCCGGGGCACGCGGTACGGGTCGACGGTGGCGGTTTCGACGTCGGCGACGAGGAGTACGGCGAGATCGTGGGGCGGGTGCTGCGGGAGGAGATCGGCCGGGGCGAGGGCGCCAACTTCGTGATCCGGCGGACGTACGAGGGTGAGATCCCCGGGTTCGGGCGGGCGGACGCGCTGGCACTGTTCCGGCGGCTGCTGGAGGGGGAGCGGGGCGCGTACTGGACGTTCGTCGTGCACACGCCCGAGCGGACGCTGGTGGGGGCCAGCCCCGAGGTCCACGTCCGCGTGTCCGGCGGCACGGTGGTGATGAACCCGATCAGCGGGACGTACCGCTATCCCGACGGGGGGCCGACGCCCGAGCACCTCCTGGACTTCCTCGCCGACGGCAAGGAGATCGAGGAGCTGTCGATGGTGGTCGACGAGGAACTGAAGATGATGTGCACCGTCGGCGACATGGGCGGGGTGGTCGTCGGCCCGCGACTCAAGGAGATGGCGCACCTCGCGCACACCGAGTACGAGCTGCGCGGCAGGTCCTCCCTGGACGTGCGGGAGGTGCTGCGGGAGACCATGTTCGCGGCGACGGTCACCGGGTCGCCCGTGCAGAACGCGTGCCGGGTGATCGAGCGGCACGAGGTGGGTGGGCGTGGTTACTACGCGGGCGCGCTGGCACTGCTCGGCCGGGACGCCGGGGGCGCGCAGACGCTGGACTCCCCCATCCTGATCCGCACCGCCGACATCTCGGCCGACGGGCGGCTGCGGGTGCCGGTCGGCGCGACGCTGGTGCGCGGGTCGGATCCGGCGGGCGAGGTGGCCGAGACCCACGCGAAGGCGGCGGGCGTCCTGGCCGCCCTGGGGGTACGTCCGTCCCGGCCGTGCGAGGAGCTACGGCGCAGCCGGCTGGCCGACGATCCCCGGGTGCGGGCCGCGCTGGACGGGCGCAGGGCGGCGCTGGCGCCGTTCTGGCTGCGGATGCGGGAGCGGGCCGCTGAGCCCGCCGCCGGGCACGCGTTCGTGGTGGACGCCGAGGACACGTTCACGGCGATGCTCGCGCATGTGCTGCGCTCGGGCGGGCTGGAGGTGAGCGTCCGGCGCTACGACGAGCCGGGGCTGCGGGAGGCGGTGCTCGCGCACGGCGGGCCGGTGGTGCTGGGTCCCGGGCCGGGTGACCCGTCGGACCTGGGCGACCCGAAGATGCGGTTCCTGCGGGAGCTGACCTCGGCTGTGCTGCGGGAGCACGGGGGTGGGGTGCTCGGGGTGTGCCTGGGGCATGAGCTGATCGCGGCGGAACTGGGGTTGGACGTCGTCCGCAAGTCCGTGCCGTATCAGGGGGCGCAGACGGTGATCGACCTGTTCGGGCGGGCGGAGACGGTCGGCTTCTACAACAGCTTCACGGCACGGTGTGGCGAGGACGCCTCGCGGGCGTTGGCCGCCCGGGGGGTGGAGGTGAGCGTCGGCTCGGACGGTGAGGTGCATGCTCTGCGGGGGCCGGGGTTCGCCGGGGTGCAGTTCCACCCCGAGTCGATCCTCACCCTGAACGGTCCCGGGATCCTCCGCGACCTGATCTCCGCCGCGCGACCGGTACGCCCCTAGGGTCCCTCGCCCCCGCCGCCCCTTCCCATCCCTCCAAGGGGGCACCGCCCCTTCAACCCCGAACGCGCGCCCCACCCAGCACCCTCCGCGCCGTTCCCCGCGCCCCTGGGGGTGGGGGCGGGTGGGGACCTGCCGGTGAGTGGGGGGTCGCGCCGTTCGCCGTGGGCCTTCAGGGGCGCGGGGAACTGCGCGATGGGGGGGCAGGGGGCGGAGCCCCCGGGGCGGGAAGGGTAGGGGCGGCGGGGGCGAGACCGCTGGGGGTCAGCCGAAGAAGACTCCTACCTCGGCGTACAGGGCGGGGTCGACCGTTTTCAGTTTGGCTGTGGCCTCGGAGATGGGGACGCGGACGATCTCCGTCCCCCGCAGAGCGACCATCCTGCCGAAGTCGCCGTCACGGACGCAGTCGATGGCGTGCAGCCCGAACCGCGTGGCGAGCCACCGGTCGAAGGCGCTCGGGGTGCCACCCCGCTGGATGTGCCCGAGGACGGTCGTCCGCGCCTCCTTGCCGGTCCGCTTCTCGATCTCCTTGGCCAGCCACTCCCCGATCCCGGACAACCGCACATGCCCGAAGGAGTCCAGCGACCCGTCCTTCAGCACCACCTCCCCGTCCCTCGGCATCGCCCCCTCGGCGACGACGACGATCGGGGCGTACGACGCCCTGAACCGGGAGGTGATCCACGCACACACCTGGTCGAGGTCGAACCGCTGCTCGGGGATGAGGATGACGTTGGCGCCCCCGGCCAGCCCGGAGTGGAGGGCGATCCAGCCGGCGTGCCGGCCCATCACCTCGCAGACCAGCACCCGCATATGGGATTCCGCGGTGGTGTGCAGCCGGTCGATGGCCTCGGTCGCGATACCGACGGCGGTGTCGAAACCGAAGGTGTAGTCCGTGGCCGACAGATCGTTGTCGATGGTCTTCGGCACGCCGACGCACGGCACCCCGTACTCGTCGGACAGCCGCGCGGCCACCCCCAGCGTGTCCTCGCCGCCGATCGCGACGAGCGCCTCGACCTCCAGCTTGGCGAGGTTCTCCTTGATCCGGCGGATGCCGTTCTCCGTCTTCAGCGGATTGGTGCGCGAGGAGCCGAGGATGGTGCCGCCGCGGGGCAGGATGCCGCGCACCGCGGGGATGTCGAGGCGGACGCTGTCCCCTTCGAGGGGGCCGCGCCAGCCGTCCCGGAAGCCGACGAAGTCGTAGCCGTACTCCTGCACGCCCTTGCGGACGATGCCCCGGATGACGGCGTTGAGCCCGGGGCAGTCGCCGCCTCCGGTCAGTACTCCGACCCGCATGGAAATGTCCCTTCGCCTCGGTTGCCTGAGGACAGGCTGACGGACAGTCACGCTAATGGTGATTCGCGTCACACCGTGAGAGGCGGGTAGGGCAATTCCGGTGAACGGCGGGAAGTTCGCTTTACTCCTCGTCAAGCCCGCGTTCTATCGCGTACCTCACCAGTTCGACCCTGTTGTGCAACTGGAGCTTGCCCAGGGTGTTCTGCACGTGGTTCTGGACCGTGCGGTGGGAGATGACGAGGCGCTCGGCGATCTGCTTGTAGCTCAGGCCCTTGGCGACCAGCCGCAACACCTCCGTCTCCCGGTCCGTGAGCCGGGGCGCGCCCGGCTCGCCCGCGTCCGGTGCGGGCGCGGGTTCGGAGGCCAGGCGCCGGTACTCGCCGAGGACCAGCCCGGCGAGGCCGGGCGTGAACACCGGGTCGCCGACGGCGGTACGGCGCACCGCGTCCAGCAGGTCCTCGGTGGAGGCGGACTTCAGCAGGTAGCCGGTCGCGCCGGACTTCACCGCCTCCAGCACGTCGGCGTGCTCACCGCTCGCGGACAGCACGAGGACGCGCAGGGCGGGGTTGTGGGCGACGAGTTCCTTGCACACCTGGACGCCCGGCTTCGCGGGCAGGTTGAGGTCCAGCACGAGGACGTCGGGCGCGGCGGCCTTCGCGCGGCGCACCGCCTGCTCGCCGTCGCCGGCGGTGGCGACCACCTCGAAGCCGGACTCGCCCAGGTCCCGGGCGACCGCGTCGCGCCACATGGGGTGGTCGTCCACCACCATGACCTTGATCGGGTCCCGCTGCTCGCTCATCGCTTCTCCGCCTTCCCCCGCGCCCGGTCGGCGCCCTTGGGTACCTTCAGTTCGACTTCCGTGCCCTGCCCGGGGACCGAGATCAGCTCGGCGGTGCCGCCCAGGTCGCGCAGCCGGCCCCGGATGGACTGGGCCACGCCGAGCCGGCCCTCCCCCTCGGCCTGGGCGAGCCGGCCCTCGGGGATGCCGGGCCCGTCGTCCCGTACGGTCACGACGATCTCGTCGGGCTCGTCCTCGACGAGGATCCAGGCGCGGGCGTCCTCTCCCGCGTGCCGGCGCACGTTGTCCAGGGCCGCGCCGACCGCCGCGGCCAGCTCCCGTGCCGCCGCCGGGGGCAGCGGGACCGGGGCGCCGGGTTCGGCGAGGCTGACCCGGGAGCCGGCGTGCCGGGCGAGGAGGGTGCGCAGGTCGACCTCGCCGTCCTCGGGTTCGTCGACCATCCGGACGACGGCTCCGGCGGCGGCGTCCTCCGACACCCGGGAGACCGGTACGAGGCCGCCGGAGACCAGGGTGCGCAGCGCGACCTCCTGCTCCCCCGCCATGCGTCCGAGTTCCGCCGCCTCGCCGCCGAGGACCGCGCCGCGCCGCTGCACCATGGCCAGCACCTGGAGCACGCCGTCATGGATGTCCCGGGCCAGCCGCTCCCGCTCCCTGGTTGCGGCCTCGATCTCCAGGGCGCGTGCGAGGGTGCGCTCGGAGGCCCGGGCCACCTCGACGACGTAGCCGATGGCGATGGAGGCGACCCAGACGAGGATCACGTTGTGCACGGTGTCCCGGGCCGGGGTGCCGCGTTCGACGAGGTTCGCGACGGCGACGGCCGTGGAGGCGACGGCGGCCCACCGCCAGCCGCCCTTGAGGGCGAAGGCGAGCACCGCGCCGGCGGTCCATATCGACGGCAGGGTCGGGCCGCCGCCCGCGATCCGCTCGTGGTTGTCGGCGAGCGGGGTGAGCAGGATGCCCACGACGGCGACGGTCAGGTCGGCCGCGAGGAACCGCTTGGTGCAGGCGGCCGCGTTCGCCACCCTGGGCAGGGTGGCAAGCGTCCACACGAACAGGACGGCGTAGTAGGCGACGGCGACCCAGGGGCGCGTGAAGTGGTTGTAGGCGGTGGCGCACAGGCCGATGGCGTACAGCATCGTCAGCACGCGGTAGCCGGTGAGCGCGCGCCACAGCGGCAGCTCGACCGACATCCGCATGACACGCTCGCGCTTGGGCACGGCTGATCCCCCCTCGGCTCCCCGCCCGGCCCCGGCCTTCAGGTGGCCGGTTCCTCGTCCGTCCTCCCGGGCTCGTCGCCCTCCTTGGTCTCCTTGGCCTTCTCGGCGGCCTTCGCCGCCTTCGCCGCCTCCGCGATCTGCCGCTTCGCGGCGGTCGCGTACATGTCGACGTACTCCTGGCCGGACAGCTTCATGATCTCGTACATGACCTCGTCGGTCACCGCCCGCAGTACGAACCGGTCGTGCTCCATGCCCTGGTAGCGGCTGAAGTCCAGCGGCTTGCCGATCCGGATGCCCGGGCGCATCAGCTTCGGCATCACCTGGCCGGGCGGCTGGATCTTCTCGGTGTCGATCATGGCGACGGGGATCACGGGCGCGCCGGTGGCGAGCGCGACGCGCGCGAGGCCGCCGGGCTTGCCCCGGTACAGCCGGCCGTCGGGCGAACGGGTGCCCTCCGGGTAGATCCCGAACAGCTCCCCGCGCTCCAGGACCTCTATGCCGCTGCGCACTGCCGCCTCGCCGGCGCCGCGCGCCCCGGAGCGGTCCACCGGGAGCTGGCCGACGCCCTTGAAGAACGCGGCGGTGAGCCGGCCCTTCACCCCCGGGGTGGTGAAGTACTCGGCCTTCGCGATGAAGGTGACCTTGCGGTCGAGCACGGCCGGCAGGAAGAAGGAGTCCGAGAAGGACAGGTGATTGCTCGCCAGGATGGCGGCACCCTCGGCCGGAATGTTCTCCAGGCCCTCCACCCAGGGCCTGAAGGCGACCTTCAGCGGCCCTCCGATGGCGACCTTCATCGCGCCGTACATCACCCGCGTGCCTCCCGTTTCCGTCGTTCAGACCTTAACCCGCGGCACCACCGATGGGCCCGACGACCCTGGTCGGTGTCAGTGCGGTCGCGTACCGTGAAGCACATCCGCCCGTTCTGCACGCCTCTTCCGGCCACGGAAGCGGCCCTGACCAGGAACAGGAGCCCCTAAGGTGCCGGTTCTCCCCGGAGCCGAGCCGTACCGCCACGAGGGCGGGGAGGTGGGTGTCCTCCTCTGTCACGGCTTCACCGGCTCGCCCCAGTCGCTGCGCCCCTGGGCGGAGCACCACGCGGCGCACGGCCTGACCGTGTCGCTGCCGCTGCTGCCCGGCCACGGCACCCGCTGGGAGGACATGCAGGTCACCGGCTGGCAGGACTGGTACGCGGAGGTGGACCGCGAGCTGCGCCTGCTCGCCGAGCGCTGCTCGCGGGTGTTCGTGGCGGGCCTGTCGATGGGCGGGGCGCTGGCGCTGCGGCTGGCGTCCCGGCACGGGGACGCGGTCACCGGGATCGTCGTCGTCAACCCGGCGAACCGGGTGCACGGCCTGTCGGCGTACGCCCTTCCGGTGGCCCGGCATCTCGTCCGGACGACTAAGGGCATCGCGAGCGACATCGCCCGGCCCGGCGCGGCCGAGCTGGGCTACGCCAGGGTGCCGCTGCACTGCGCGCACTCCCTGCGGGTGTTCCTGCGCGGCCTGGACCGCGAGCTGCCCCAGGTGACGCAGCCGTTGCTGCTGGTGCGCAGCGCGCGGGACCATGTGGTGCCGACGGCGGACTCGGCCCGGATCCTCAGCCGGGTGTCGTCGACGGACGTCACGGAGCGGGTGCTGGAACAGAGCTACCACGTGGCGACGTTGGACCATGACGCGGACCGGATCTTCGAGGAGAGCCTCGCCTTCATCGGCCGGCTCGCACCCGGTGTCGGCAAGGAAGGGACGGCGGCAGTTGGCTGAGCACGGGTCCGACCGCGAGGATCGCGAGCCGGACGAGCAGGGGGTGCCCTTCGACGAGGACGCCGTGTGGCGGGCCATCGTCGCGGGGTACGGAGACGAGCCGCCGGACCCGCCGGGCTCGAAGCCGTTCAAGTCGGTGGAGGATCTCGCGCTGCCCGAGATGAACTCCGAGGTCCCGGAGGGCTCGGGTGGCTCCGAGGGGGACGCGGGCAGTCCCGACGAACGGGCCGCCCGGCCGCTGGGCAGCTCGGTGTCGTTCGCGCCGGGCGTCGGCGGTCCGCGCGACTACAGCGTCGCAGAGCCTTCCGACGACGACTTCGACGAGGACGACGAGGGGCACTTCGAGCCGCCCGAGCCGCCGCCGCTGCCGTCCGCCGACACGACGGCCCGGTTCGCGTGGCTGGGTGTCATCGGCGGCCCCGTCCTGCTGCTCCTGGCCGTGCTGCTCGGCTGGGACATGACGTGGTGGCTGGCGACGCTGAGCATCGGCGGGTTCCTGGGCGGGTTCGCCACGCTGGTGGCGCGGATGCGGACGGACGAGGACGGGGACGACGACCCCGGGCGCGGAGCGGTGGTCTGAGCGGGGCGCTGCCGCCGCGTTTTCAGGCGCCGGGTTTCAGGCAGTGGGGATTCTGAGGGCGGCCAGGACCGGGAGGTGGTCCGTGGCCGCCCTCAAGTCCGCTTCGGTGATACCGGGCAGGCCGTGGGGGACGCCGCAGCCGAGGACCTCGATGCCCTTGGTGGCGAAGAGCGCGTCGATACGGCGTCGGGGGTCGGCCGGGGTGAAGGTGTGCTCGCCGCCCCAGGGGGCGGTGGCACGGCAGTCCTGGAGGTCCGCGGCGAGCCGGCGGAAGCAAGGGCCGTCCGGGCGCTCGTTGAGGTCGCCGCCCGCGACGGCGTGCTCCACGCCCATTCCGGCCAGCCGGTCGAGGAGCAGGCCCGCCTGGTCGTGGCGCTCGGCCTGCTGGAGGCTGAGGTGGCAGCTGAGGACGCCGAGGCGGGCGGCGCCGAAGCGGACGACCGCTGTGGCGAAGCCGCGGCGGGGCAGGCCGGAGGTGCGCGGGAGGAGGACGTCCTCCGTGCGTTCGACGGTGGCGCGCAGGCTGCACAGGATGGCGGGGCCGGCCGCTGTGGCACCGCCGGTGAGGATGACCTGGCCGGAGGCCGCGGCGAGGGCGGCCAGCTTCTTGCGCCAGCGGAAGAAGCGGGGGGCCTCCTGGAGGAGGACCAGGTCGGGGGCGCAGGCGGTGATGATCCTGGCCAGGGCGTCGGTGTCGTCCCGCAGTGAGCGGATGTTGTACGTGAGGACGCGGAGGGTGGGTGAACCGTCTGTACCCGTGCGGGAGTTGGGGAGCTCCATGTGGATCAATGTACGCCCACGGGGGCGGGGGCGCGGGGTGCGTGCGCGGCTGACGGTGCGTCGTGGCCATTCGCGCAGTTCCCCGCGCCCCTGAGGTTGATGCCCTTGACCGGGGTCGGAACACGAGGTCCGCCTGTCGCGGCCCTGAGCCCTGGTGGAGATGGTGGGGGCTACATGATCGGGTCGGGTTCTCGGGCCAGGTCTGCTGCTCCTACCAGGCCGGCCTTGTTGCCGAGGCGGGCGGCGATGACGTCGGCGACGGGGCGCCAGTTGCCGCCGACCAGCCAGCGCTTGTAGGACTTGCGGATCGGGTCGAGGACGAGGTCGCCCTCGTCGGAGAGGCCGCCGCCGACGATGAAGGCGGACGGATCGAAGAGGGAGGCGAGGTCGGCGAGACCGGCGCCCGCCCAGCGGGCCAGCTCGCGGTAGGAGTCGACGGCGACCGGGTCGCCCTGGCGGGCGGCCATGGAGATGTGCTTGCCCTCGATGCCCTCGGGGCTGCCGTCGCCCAGCGAGAGCAGCACCTCGGCCCGCTCGGGGGTGGCGTTGGCGCGCTGCTTGGCGTAGCGGACGAGGGCGCGGCCGGAGGCGTACTGCTCCCAGCAGCCCTGGGAGCCGCAGCCGCACAGCAGGCCGTCCGGGACCATGCGGATGTGGCCGAACTCGGCGGCCACGCCGAAGTGTCCGCGGCGCAGCTTGTTGCCGATGATGATGCCGCCGCCGAGGCCGGTGCCGAGGGTGATGCAGATGACGTTGCGGTGGCCCTTGCCCGCGCCGAACTTGTACTCGCCCCAGGCGGCCGCGTTCGCGTCGTTCTCGACGACGACCGGGAGACCCACGCGGGCCTCGACCTTCTCCTTGAGCGGCTCCTGGCGCCAGTCGATGTTGGGCGCGAAGTAGACGGTGGAACGCTGCCGGTTCACGTAGCCGGCCGCACCGATGCCCACGCCGACGATCTCGTGCCCCGCACGCGCGCCCGCCACCGCCGAGGCGATGGCGTCCACGATGGCCTCGGGCGTGGTGGGGGTCGGCACCTTGAAGGTCGAGAGGATGTTGCCTTCCTCGTCGACCACGCCGGCCGCGATCTTCGTGCCGCCGATGTCGACGCCGATGGTGAGTCCCATGAATCCCTCAGTTTCGGTCGAGCCCCGCTACCGCCACCGTACCCGAGGCCCTGCCGTGGAAGGGTTTCAGTCCAGATCGATGCGCTCGCCGGGGCCGTCGCCCTCGCCGTCGTCGCGGCCGTCGCGGCGCTCGGTCCACTCGTCCTCGGGGCCGGCCGCGCGGGAGGTCCAGCGGTGCTCCTGGGCCTGGACGGCGGAGCGGTAGGCGGCGAGCAGTTCGGTGCCGGCCGCGGCGAGGTGGTCGAAGACGTCCGGGTTGCGTTCGATGACGGGTTCGACGGCGGCCTTGGCCTGCTGGACGACCTGGCGCACCACCTGCTGGGCGGCGGGTCCGGCGACCGCTCCGAGCAGCGGGGACTGCAGGGCGGACAGCTTGTCGGCCACGGTGTCCACGAGGCGGCGCAGTTCGTCGGCGGCGGCGCCGGGCTTCGGGCCGTGCTCGGCGCGGCGGCGGGTCTTCTCGGCGGCGAGGTCCTCGGCGCAGGCGGTGGCCCAGGCGTCGGCGTCCGTCGCCCGCGGCGGCTCGGCCTCGGGCGCGGGGTCGGACGGGGTGCGCTCTTCGCTCATGGCGGACTCCTGACTACGGTTCGCCTCTACGACGTTACCCGAATGGGCGTACGCCGTTCACCGTCCCGCGGCCGGCCACAGACCGGGATCCGGCGCGAACCGGATGCGCAGCTCGCCGTCCCGCAGCGCGGCCCCGGCGACGGTGCAGCGGCGCAGCGCGGAGGGCAGCGGAACGATACGGCGGAAGGGCCCGGCGGAGAGCACCAGTTCGTCGCCGCGCCGGATGAGGTCCAGCTCGTCCCGTATCGCGCCGGGCAGCGGCAGGTGCCAGACGAGCACCCCGTCCTCGGCGATCCGATCGGTGACGGGCCACTCGACCGGGGCGGGCGCGGGGTTGACGCCGGGGACGGCGAGGGCGGCGAGGTCGTCGCGGCCGCGGGGGTCGCGGCCCAGGTGGGGGACGGTGTGGACGTCGTACGGCCGCCGGGTGTCGGGGGTGTCCTGCCATTCGGCGAGCGTCTTGCGCTGCTGGGCGAGGAGTCCGGAGAGCCAGGGGCCGTCGGCGGTCTCGGGGAGGGCGCGGTTGGCGATCAGGGACTCGGTGGGCAGGGCGCGCAGGGCGAGGCCGAGGGCGGCGGTGCGGACGGCGTCGGCCCCGGCCGGGCCGGGTTCGGCGACGAGGCGTACGGCGGTGTACCGGTCGGTGAGGACGGCCTGGACGGCGGCCAGTTCGACGTCCCAGCGGGCCGCCGTCTCGTACAGCCACTCGGCGGGCATGGGCACGCCGGCCAGCCGGCCGAGGACCGGGCGCAGGGCGCGGGCCGCCTGGCGCTCGGGCGGGAGGAGGCGGCGCAGGTAACGGCGCAGTTCCTCGGGGAGGGCGAGGAGGGCGAGGGCCTGCGGGAGGGGTGGGAGGTCGACGACGAGGAGGTCGTAGCGCTCGGAGAGGGCGGCGTCACGCAGGGCCCGCAGGAAGGAGAGTTCCTCGGCGCCGGGCAGCGGGGTGACTTCCTCGGCGTCCAGGCGGGACGCGCCGAGGAGGTCGAGGACGTTCGCGGCGCGGGTCTGGAAGGCGGTGAGGTCCTGCCGGAACCGGTCGGTGGCGTCGGGTCGCCAGGCGGTGAGGTTCTCGGTGACGCCGCTCGGGGTCGGCCCCGTGGCCGCGCCGAGTGCCGCGCCCGGGGTGTCGGTGCGGTCGGCGCTGAGCAGGAGGGTACGGGTGCCCTCGCGGGCGGCGCTCAGCGCGGTGGCGGCGGCGACCGTGGTACGGCCACTGCCGCCGGGGCCCGTGATGAGGATGGTGCGCATGAGGGTGAACGGTAACCGAGGGCGGTTGTCCAGCGCCGCCCGCTACAGCCGAGCGGGGTGGGACCGCCTGCCCGGCGTTGCAAGGTGCCGCTGCGCCCACCCGTGCCGCCCCTAGCGGCACGCATGCCCGCAGCCGGCTAGGGCGCCTTGGCGGCGAACGGCACTGCAGCGCCCCGAAGGGGCGCGGGGAACTGCGCGAGCGGCCACGACGGGCCCGCGGTCGCGTGGCGGTCGGGGTACGGCGCGGCCGGGCTTCTCGGCTCGGCGAAGGGGCGGGTGGGTGGGCAGAAAACTACTGCCCCGACTCGACCCTCTTCTTCAGGCCCGCCAGAGCCCGGTCGATAATGACCTTCTCCGCCTTGCGCTTGATCATGCCGAGCATCGGAATCTTGACGTCGACGGTCAGCCGGTAGGTGACCTCGGTCGAACCGGCACCCGCGGCGGCCAGCGAGTACGACCCGTCGAGGGACCGCAGCATCTGGGACTTCACCAGCGTCCAGGACACCTCGTCCTCACCGGTCCAGGTGTACGCCAGCGTCTGGTCGTCCTTGATCGCCCCCGCGTCCATGACGAGCCGGACCTGCTCGGCCCGCCCCCGCTCGTCGGACGCCAGCACCTCCGCCTCCTTCACCTCACCGGTCCAGTCCGGGTATCGCGCGAAGTCGGCGATCACCGCCATGACATCGGCCGGGGCCGCCTCGATCGTGATGCTCGAACTGGTGTGTTCCGCCATCGCCGTGGCTCCTCCAGATGCGGGCCGGTAAAGAAGTCGCCGTGCGCCGAGTGCGCACGTCTGTGCAGCGTGAAGGCTATCGCGTGCCCGAACCGCCGCCTTCACCCCGTCTGCCGGACCCCCCTCACCATTCCAGCGCCCAGGGCGTTCCGGTCCCGGCGAAGTGCCCCACGTTCACGCACTCGGTGGCCCCGATCCGCATGCGCCGCGCCAGCGGCTGGTGCACGTGCCCGAACAGCGAGTAGCGCGGCCTGGTGCGGCGGATCGCGTCGAGCAGCGCCCGGCTGCCCCGCTCGAAACGGCGCGCGACGGTGTCGTAGACCAGCTCGGGCACCTCCGGCGGGATGTGCGTGCACAGCACGTCCACCTCGCCGACCGCCTCGATCTTCGCCGCGTACTCCTCGTCGCCGATCTCGTACGGCGTCCGCATCGGCGTGCGCAGTCCCCCGCCGACGAAGCCGAAGGTCCAGCCGCCGATCTCCACCCGCTGGCCGTCCAGGACGGTGGTGCCGGGGCCGGCGTACTCCTGCCAGAGGGGAGGCATGTCGACGTTGCCGTAGGTGGCGTACGTCGGGGTGGGGAACGCGGCGAACAGCTCGGCGTACTGCCGGCGCACCGCCTTCTCGATCAGGCTCTCCCGGTCGGTGCCGACGCCGGCCCACAGCCGGGCGCCGAAGGCGCGCGCCTCCTCGAAGCGGCGGGCGGTGCGCAGCGCGACGATGCGGTCGGCGTTCTCCGTGCCGAACAGGTCGGGGAAGATCCCGCGCGAGTGGTCGGCGTAGTCCAGGAAGAGCACCAGGTCACCCAGGCAGATCAGGGCGTCCGCGCCCTCGCCGGCGCGAGCCAGGTCGCGGGCGTTGCCGTGCACGTCGCTGACCACGTGGACGCGGGTTCCGCGGTGGCCGGTGGGTGTGAGTGCCATGGTCATGAAGGATATGCCGTGAACACCGGCGGGCGGCCCGCCCGGTTACTCGCCGGTCCGTTTCGCCGTGGACTACTGTCGGCGATGGAACGCCATCCCGTGTGACGCATGGAACATCTCGCCGGGACCCCCTGTCGCAGCGGCCATACCGGCGGGTAACGTCCGGGCAGTCCAGTCGTGCTCGCGATTTCAACATGTGAAGGGACATGTGAATCCGGGAGCACCTCCCCGAGCCATGGACCGCACCGTCGCATCGCACAATGTCGTGGCGCCGGCGCCCGATGAGGAGCAGCAGTCTTGCGCGAGTTCAGCCTTCCGGCTTTGTACGAGGTCCCTGCGGACGGCAATCTGACCGACATCGTCCGCAGAAACGCCGCGCAGCATCCCGACGTGGCCGTCATCGCCCGCAAGGTGGGCGGGACCTGGCAGGACGTCACGGCCCGGCAGTTCCTCGCCGAGGTGCACACCGCCGCCAGGGGCCTGATCGCGGCCGGCGTGCAGCCGGGCGACCGGGTCGGCCTGATGTCGCGCACGCGCTACGAGTGGACGCTGCTGGACTTCGCGATCTGGAGCGCGGGCGCGATCACCGTGCCGGTGTACGAGACCAGCTCGCCGGAGCAGGTGCAGTGGATCCTGGCCGACTCGGGCGCGACCGCCTGCGTCGTGGAGACGGACGCGCACGCGGCCGCCGTGGACTCGGTCCGCGAGACGCTGCCCGCGCTCAAGCACGTCTGGCAGATCGACGGCGGCGGCGTCGAGGAGCTGGGCCGGCTGGGGCAGGGCGTCGCGGACGCGACCGTGTAGGAGCGCAGCTCGCTCGCCCGTGCCGACGATCCGGCGACGATCGTCTACACGAGCGGGACGACGGGCCGCCCCAAGGGATGCGTGCTCACCCACCGCAGCTTCTTCGCCGAGTGTGGAAACGTCGTGGAGCGGCTGCGCCCGCTGTTCCGCACCGGCGAGTGCTCGGTCCTGCTGTTCCTGCCGCTCGCGCACGTCTTCGGGCGGCTGGTGCAGGTCGCGCCGATGATGGCGCCGATCAAGCTGGGCTGTGTCCCGGACATCAAGAACCTCACCGACGAGCTGGCCGCGTTCCGGCCGACGCTGATCCTGGGCGTCCCGCGCGTCTTCGAGAAGGTGTACAACTCGGCGCGCGCCAAGGCGCAGGCCGACGGCAAGGGCGCGGTCTTCGACAAGGCGTCGGACACCGCGATCGCCTACAGCAAGGCGCTGGACACCCCCTCGGGCCCGCCGCTGGGCCTGAAGATCAAGCACAAGGTGTTCGACAAGCTGGTCTACAGCAAGCTGCGGGCGGTGCTGGGCGGCCGGGGCGAGTACGCCATCTCCGGCGGCGCCCCGCTGGGCGAGCGGCTCGGTCACTTCTTCCGCGGCATCGGCTTCACGGTGCTGGAGGGATACGGCCTGACCGAGTCCTGCGCGGCGACCGCGTTCAACCCGTGGGACCGGCAGAAGATCGGCACGGTCGGCCAGCCGCTGCCCGGCTCCGTGGTGCGGATAGCGGACGACGGCGAGGTGCTGCTGCACGGCGAGCACCTGTTCAAGGAGTACTGGAACAACCCGGGCGCGACGGCGGAGGCGCTGGCCGACGGCTGGTTCCACACCGGTGACATCGGCACGCTGGACGAGGACGGCTACCTCAGGATCACCGGCCGCAAGAAGGAGATCATCGTCACCGCGGGCGGCAAGAACGTGGCGCCGGCGGTGATAGAGGACCGCATCCGCGCGCACGCGCTGGTCGCGGAGTGCATGGTGGTGGGCGACGGGCGGCCGTTCGTGGGCGCACTGGTCACCATCGACGACGAGTTCCTCGGCCGGTGGGCCGCCGAACACGGCAAGCCGGCGGGTTCCACCGCGGCGTCGCTGCGCGAGGACCCGGATCTGCACGCGGCGATCCAGGCGGCGGTCGACGACGGCAACGCCGCGGTGTCGAAGGCGGAATCGGTGCGGAAGTTCCGCATTCTGTCCTCCCAGTTCACGGAGGAGTCGGGCCACCTCACCCCGTCGCTGAAGCTGAAGCGGAACGTGGTGGCGAAGGACTACGCGGACGAGATCGAGGCGATCTACCAGAAGTAGTACGCCCGCCCCGCCCCCGCGGCCGTACGACGGCTCATGGCGCGGTGTCCTCGGCGAGGACCCGCGCCATCGTGCGTTCGGCGAGCGCGGTGATGGTGACGAACGGGTTGACGCCGATCGAGCCGGGCACGAGCGAGCCGTCGGTGACGTAAAGCCTCGGGTATCCCTTCACCCGGCCGTAGTCGTCGGTGGCCCGGCCCAGTACGCAGCCGCCGAGCGGGTGGTAGGTGAAGTCGTCGGCGAACACCTTGCCGCCGGAGCCGAAGAGGTCGTAGCGGTAGATGGTGAGGTTGGCCAGGTTGATCCGGTCGAACAGCTTCTTGGCCATGGCCACCGACACCGCGCTCTGGGCGGCCGTCCAGCCGAGCTTCACCGAGCCGGAGGCGGAGTCGTACGAGAACGTCGCCCGCTCCGGGTTCTTGGTGATCGCCAGATACATGCTGATCCAGGTCTCGAAACCGATGGGCAGCGGGGCGATCTCGGCGAAGACGGGGTTGTCGGCGTTCGCCCAGTCGTCGATGCCCAGCACCGGCATGGTCGCCTGGTTCGCGCCGACGGTGTCCCAGACGTGGTTGGCACGGCCGAGCATGACGTTACCGTTGGTCCCCCAGCCGGCGCCCACCTCGGGGGCGAGGTCGGGCAGGGTGCCGGTGTCCCGGGCGCGGACGAGGAGTTCGGTGGTGCCGAGGCTGCCGGCGCCGAGGAAGAGGTAGGTGCAGCCGTACTGGGTGGTCGCGACGACCGCGCCGGTGTCGTCGATCCGTTCGGCGGTCAGCACGTACGACCCGTCGCTCGCCCGGTGGACCGACGTCACCCGTTCCAGGGTGTGGAGGGTGACGTTCCCGGTGCCGAGGGCGGCGGCCAGGTACGTCTTGTCGAGGCTGCGCTTGCCGTGGTTGTTGCCGTAGATGACCTCCCCCGCGAGCGCTGACCTGGTGGCCGTGCCGGCGGCCTCCTGCTGCATGTAGCCGAAGTCGTAGACGTTCGGCACGAAGGTGGTCCTCAGTCCGGCGTTGGCGGCGGCCTTGCGGGAGGTGCGGGCGAACTTGTACCACTCGGTGGACTCGAACCAGGCCGGGTCGATCGTGTTGACGCCGAGCATGGCGCGGGCGCGCGGGTAGTAGGTGCCGTACATCTCGTCGGCGTCCACGGTCGGGAACTGCTCGCTGAAGTAGGACCTGACCGGGGTGACGGCCATCCCGCCGTTGACGAGGGAGCCGCCGCCGACGCCCCGGCCGACGTACACGGACATGGCGTCGTAGTGCACGCGGTCCAGGACGCCGGGGTAGCGGCTGATGTCCCGGTTGACCACGTCGAGCCAGAGGAAGGTGGCGAGCGGGGCCTCGGTGCGGGTGCGGAACCACATGGAGCGCTGGTCGGGGGCGGTGGTGGAGCAGAAGATCCTGCCGTCCGGGCCGGGGGTGTTCCAGAGGCGGCCCATCTCCAGGACGAGGGTGCGGATGCCGGCCTGGCCGAGGCGGAGGGCGGCTACGGCGCCGCCGTAGCCGGAGCCGATGACGATGGCCGGCGCCGACTGGGTGGGGGCGGGTTCGGCGGCGTGGGCGGACTGGAGTGCCACTCGGGTGAAGCCGAGGGTGGCGGCGGTCTGGAGGGCCGCGAGCCCCAGGACGTGACGTCTCGTCAGGTGACGTTGTGTCAGGTTTGCTGTCATGCGGGGAGCATGGGCGGATTATTCGGTTCCGGGAAGGGGGTGCGCCTTATGGGGTGGGGGGTTCTGGGCGTTGGCGGGTGCGGGTGCGTTGTGGCTTGTCGCGCCCACGCGGCGGAGCCGCATATCGATACAGCCCCGCGCCCCTTCGGGGGCGCTGCACTACAGCAGGTCTTTGAGGTGCTCGGCGAGGAGGTCCCAGCGCCACTTCTCTTCGACCCACTGCCGGCCTCGCTCACCCATGCGGTGGCGGAGTTCGGGGTCGGACAGGAGGGTCACGATCCTTTCCGCTGCCTCCTGGGGGTCGCCGCCTCTGACCACCCATCCCGTCTCCCCGTCGAGGACGGCGTCGGGGGCGCCGCCGGAGTCGCCGGCGACGACCGGGAGGCCGGTGGCCGAGGCTTCCAGGTAGACGATGCCGAGGCCCTCGACGTCCAGGCCGCCCCTGCGGGTGCGGCAGGGCATGGCGAAGACGTCGCCGGCGCCGTAGTGGGCGGGCAGCTCGGACCAGGGGACGGCGCCGGTGAAGCGGACGGAGCCGGCCACGCCGGCGTCGGCGGCCAGCCGTCTGAGGTCACCATCGTAGGGTCCGCCGCCCACGATGAGGAGGACGGCGTCGGGCTCGGCGGCGAGGATGCGGGGCATCGCCTGGATGAGGGTGTCCTGGCCCTTGCGGGGCACGAGGCGGGAGACGCAGACGACGACCGGGCGGTCGGTGAGGCCGAGCCGGGCGCGGACCTCGGCTCCGCCGGAACCGGGGTGGAAGGTCTTCTCGTCGACGCCGGGCGGGAGCTGGACCATGCGGGCGGCCGCCGCCGGGGTCAGGGCGGTCGCGATGCGGGAGCGGGTGTACTCGCCGAGGTAGGTGATCGTGTCCGTGGACTCCCCGATGCGGCGCAGCAGTTGCCGGGCGGCGGGGAGTTGGGCCCAGCCGGCCTCATGGCCGTGGGTGGTGGCGACGAGCCGCTCGGCACCGGCGCGCCGCAGGGCGGGGGCCATCAGGCCGAGGGGGGCGGCGGCCCCGAACCACACCGACGTGCAGCCGTGCTCCCGCAGCAGGCCGACGGCCTTCCGGGTGGCGCCGGGGGTGGGCAGCAGCATGGTCGTGCGGTCGCGTACGACGGGGAAGGGCTGCTCGGCGTCGAAGGCGGCGGTGGCCTCGATGCCGTCGCGGCTCCGCTTCCAGGTGGAGGCGTAGACGACCAGCCGCTCGGGGTCCAGGCGGAGGGCCATGTTGTGCAGGAACGCCTGGATGCCGCCGGGGCGGGGCGGGAAGTCGTTGGTCACGATGAGGGTCTTGTCCATCGCCGCGGACTCTACCGGCCGCCCCCTTGGCCCACCCGCCCACCCGACTCGGCCGGCTACAAGGCGAGGCAAAACCCCCCGCCCGAGCCGAGCGATCAACCGCAACCGCAGCACCCCGGCCACCGCCCCGGGCGAGCAGCCGTGCGGCGCCCGCGCCCCCTCCCCACACGCCCGAGCCGCAGGGGCGAGTGGGCCGCGTCCGGGGAATGCCCTCCTCCCGGTTGTCAGCCAAGCGAGTCGGGTGGGTGGGGAGGGAGGGCATGCTGTGGGTGGGGAGGGAGGGCATGCTGTGGGTGGCGAGGGCCGCCGGCGAGGCCGGGCGGGCCTGGCTGCGGGAGGCGATCACCGCCCTCGGCCGCTCCCGCTGAGCGCGGGTCAGCCCAGTTGGTCGCTCACGTACTGGCGCCAGCGGGCCGTGAAGGCGGCCGGGGTCGTGCCGAGGACCTGGTTCAGGGCCTGGGGCAGCGCGCCGGACCGTTCTCCGTGGTCGCCTACGGCGCGGTAGAACGCGTCGAGCCGGGACCGCCCCCAGTGGGCGGCGATCATGCGGCAGGCCAGCCAGCCGCCCTCGTAGGCCCGGGCGAGCTTCGCCGGGTCGCCGGTGAAGGCGAAGTCCCCGTCGGCGGGCAGGCCGGCCGGCGTGTGGCCGGCCCGGACGGCACGGGCGAGTTCCGGGGCCGCCTCGGCGGCCGTGCGGCCGGTGTCGAGGTAGCCGATCCAGTCGGCGTAGCCCTCGGAGAGCCACAGCGGGGTCGCCGGGGTGGTGTGGGCGCGGGTGGCGACGTGGGTCGTCTCGTGGGTGAGCACGACCTGTTTGCCGAGGTCACCGAGGACGGCGTACGCCTCGGGGTTGACGACGACCCGGTCCGCCGGGGCCTTGCCCGAGCCCCCCACCTCCCCCGTGGTGACGGCGGCGATGCCCCGGTAGTCCGAGGCGGGCGAGCCGAGCAGTCCGGCCATGCCCTGGAGCGTGCGCGGGACGAGGACGACGACCCGGCGGGCCCAGTCCGTGCCCCAGGCGCCGGAGACGGCCGGGACGGCGTGGTCGGCGAGCCGGGCGTAGCCGCGCAGCGTGCCGGCAGGCTGCCCGGTGCCGAGGACCAGGCTGTGCGCGCCCCGGACTGCGGTCACCGTGCCCTCGTCCCACAGTTGCCTCCCGGCCTTCTCGGCGGGCCGGTCGGCGGTGACGTACCACCGCCCGTGGGGCGCGCGGCTGAGGGTGAGGGTGCGGTGGACGCTGACGGGTGCCTTGTCGTAGCCGGCGACCCGGTAGCGCAGCTCGGCGTCGGCGGTGGCGCCTGAGCCGGTGGTGTGGACGCCGGTGACCCGGTAGGCCCAGGAGGCCAGCGGAAGGGCGCGCAGGCGGGCGTACTCGGCGCGGGTGCCCGTCGCGCCGTACGCGGTCTCGTCGTGGTGCAGCAGGGCCGTCGAGCGCTGGTCCAGGACGCGCTGCACGCCGGTGCGGGCGGTGTCGGCCGCCGTCGGGCCGCCGCATCCGGCGAGGGGCGTGAGCAGCAGGCAGAGCGCTGCCGCTCCCCGTGTCCGCCGTCGACCAGCCATTTCCCGATCGTACGGGGCGTGGCGCGAGCTAGGCCCTGTCGTCACATTCCCGCCTGCCCCGCGACGACGGGAATGTGACGACAGGGCCTAGGGCCGGGTGACCGAGGAGATCGGCATCATGCCGACGGGGTCGTAGCGTACGGCGGCGCCCGGGTAGGGGGCGTGGATGACCTGGCCGTGGCCGACGTACATGCCGACGTGGCTGGCGTCGGAGCGGTAGACGACGAGGTCGCCGGGCTGGGCCTGGGAGAGCGGGACGCGCCGGCCGGCGTGCCGCTGCTCCTGGGAGGTGCGCGGCAGGTGGATCCCGGCGTGTGCGTACGACCACTGCATCAGGCCCGAACAGTCGAAGCCGGAGGGGCCGTTGGCGCCCCAGACGTAGGGGCGGCCGAGGGCGGAGCGCGCGGCGGCGACGGCGGCCGCGGCGCGGGCGTCGGGGGCGACGACGCCGGCCAGGTCGGGCAGGTCGCGGGTGCCGGCGCGGGAGGTGCGCTCGTAGGCGGCGCGCTCGGCGGCGGGCATCGAGTTGATGAGCTGCCGGGCCCTGGCGAGCTTCTTCTCGACGGCCCGTTTGTGCGTGGAGACGTCCTTGCGGCTCTTCTCCAGCTCGGCGAGTTTCCCGGCCGCCTCGGCGCGTTCCTGGGAGAGGTCGCGCAGCGCGGACCGCAACTCCTTGAGCTGTCCGGCCTGCTGGGCGCCGATGCGGTCGAGGGTGGAGGCCTTGTCGAGGTAGTCGGCGGGGTCGTCGGAGAAGAGCAGGGCGACGGTGGGGTCGATGCCGCCGGACCGGTACTGGGCGCCGGCCACCGAACCGAGCTGTTCGCGCATGGTGTTGACGCGCTGCTGCTGCCGGGCGATGCGGTCCTGGGCGTCGTTGATCTGCCGGCGCAGGGTGTGGGCGCGCTCCCCGGCCTTGTCGTACGCCTCGGTGGCCTTCTCGGCCTGTTGGTAGAGGCGGTCCACCTCGGCCCTGGTGCCGCCGTGCGGCGCCGCGTCGGCGGGTGCGGCGCCGAGGGCGGCGGCCGCTGCCGACATCACGCACAGGGCCGCGGCGGCGCCCCGGTCGAACCCGGACGGTGCAAGGCGGCGATGAGACCCCACGGGCGTCCTTCCCGCTGACGACAGGTACCGCTTCCCCGGGCGCCGGGACGGGGGAGGCCACGGCGCCGGGGAAACGCGGCAGACAGTAACCGTGCGGAGGGGCCCCGGCCAAAGACGCCAAGGGGGCAAACGGGGGGAAACAACGCCACGCCCCGCCACTGACGCAGGTCATGGGCGGGGCGTGGGGTCAGTTCCGGTCCGGGGGATTCGCCCGTTCGGGCGCCCCGGGTCAGCGTTTCGCGGCGTTCAACGGCCGTACCGGCGAGGGCGCCGGGGGGTCTCAGATGCGGACGCCGAACTGGAACGGCATGTTGCTGATCGACTCGTAGCGCACGCTGGCGCCGGTGTGCGGGGCGTGCAGCACCTGGCCGTTGCCGGCGTAGAGGCCGATGTGGTGCAGGTCGCCGTAGAAGAGCACGAGGTCGCCGACCTTGAGCTGGCTGACGCTGTAGATCCTCGTGCCCGCGTTGGCCTGGGCCTGGGAGGTGCGGGGTATGGAGACGCCGGCCTGGGCGTAGGCCCAGGAGGTGAGGCCCGAGCAGTCGAAGGAGGAGGGACCGGAGGCGCCGTAGACGTAGGGCGAGCCGATCTTGCTCTGGGCGGCGGAGAAGGCCGCCCCGGCCATGCCGGAGGCCGGCGGGGCGTCGCCGAGGTGCACGCGCTCGGAGGAGGAGCGGTTGGCGCGCGCCTGCTGCTGCGCGAGCTCCGCCTTCTCCTTGGCGGTGAGGGTGTTGAGCAGCTTCTGCGCGGCGGCGAGCTTGCCCTGGACTTCCTTCTTCTTCTTGCCCAGCTCCGTGCGGGTGGAGGCCAGGTCCTTCAGCTTGTCGCTCGCCTCGGAGCGCTCCTGGGCGAGTTCGCGCTGTTTGTCCTGGATCTTCTTCAGCGACTCGACCTGCTGGCTGCTCAACTGGTCGAGCGTGGAGGCCTTGTCGAGGAAGTCGTCCGGGTGGGACGACAGGAAGAGCTGGACGGAGGGGTCGATGCCGCCGGACCGGTACTGGGCGGTGGCCAGTGAACCCAGGCCGTCGCGCAGCTTGTTGAGGTCCTGCTGGCCGCGGGCGACGTTGTCCTGGATGGTGGAGATCTCCTTCTGGAGCTTCTCCTGCTTCTCCTTGGCGCCGTTGTACTTCTCGGTGGCCTGCTCGGCCTGCTCGTAGAGCTTGTCGACCTTCGCCTTGACCTCGCTCTTGCTGGGCTTCTCGCTCGGCGCGGCGTTCGCGGCGTTCGCGCTCAGTGCGACGGCGGCTGCTGCCGCTGTGGTCAGCACGGTCACGCGCGTGCGACTCGGCTGCTTGGGTCGACGGTGGGACGCCACGGAGGACGAACTCCTTCTTGTGAGTGTTCACCCGTTCGGAGGTTCGAGCCCAGACCCTAGTGACCTACTTGTGATCAGTTCAAATCCTCACGCCAAAAAAGACGGTCACTCAATGCATTCTTTGCACTCAACGTACGTGCAGTGATGCCGGGTTGACACTACGTTGCGTGACGATACGGCCAATTCGGGCATTAAGTATGCCCGTTGAACGTTCAGGACAACCGCTTCAGAAGTACCGCAGAGGCGACCGGTCGGGCGCCTGCCCGGGCCACTCCGTCGGCCACCTCGCGGTCGGTGGAGGCGACGATGACCGGCCGGCCCGGCGGTTCGGCGCGCACCAGCTGGCGGATCAGCTCGTCCGCGGTGACCCCCGGCTTGGAGAACAGCACCCGCACGCCGCGCGGCGGCGCGAGGAGCACCGGCGCGGCCAGCTCGGCGCCGTCGAAGACGCAGGTGACCTCCGCGCCGGTCTGCGCGGCGAGCTGGGAGAGCTGGCCGAGCAGCCGCAGCCGCTGCTTCTCCAGCGGCATCTGCGGATAGCCGGTCTTGGTGACGTTGTAGCCGTCGACGACGAGATGGGCCTGCGGCAGCGCGAGCAGCTGGTCGAGGATGGCCGGGTCGTTCTCGGACAGGGCGCGCGCCGCGATGTCCTTCGGGGTCATCCGTCCCGGTTCGACCGCGTCCACGGTCTCGGCGGGCCGCACGGACACGGGCGGCAGGGCGAGTTCCCGGCGCAGCCCCTGGGTGGCGTCGAGCAGGGTGTCGAGCAGCAGCCGTACCCGCATGTCCTCGACGCTGCGGCCCTCCCTGGCGGCCCGCCGGGTGGCCTCCAGGCCGGCCTCGGCCTCGCCCAGGCGGGCCTTGAGCCGCCGGGTCTCGCTCTCCGCGGCGGACACCTGCGCCTGCGCCTCGGCCCGTACGGCGTCGGTCTCGCCCCGCGCCTTGCGCAGGGCGGCCTCGCCGCGCTTGACGTCGCTGAGCGCGGCCCGCAGCTTGCGGTGCAGCGTCTCGGCCTCCCGTTTCGCCGACTCCAGCTCCGCGCGCAGCCGTTCGGTCTCGGTACGGGTCTGCCCGCGGGCCTCGGCCAGCTCCTCGCGCAGCCGCTCCAGCTCGGCACGGCTCTCCTCGTCGGCGCGTTCGGCGTCGGCGCGCTGGGCCTCCTCGCCGGCCGCGGTGACCAGCTTCACCCAGCCCCCGGGGCGCAGCACGTAGGCCGCGGCCGCCACGTCGAGCGGATCCGCGGCCGGGGGCGGCGAGCCGGAGTCGAGGGCGCCGGACAGTTCCGGCTGCGCCTCTCTGAACTTCTCCCCGATCCGCTGCCGGAAGACCGCGTCGGTCTCCAGCGCGGCCGCCATCGCGTTGCCCGCGAACTTGGTCCGCCGATTGGGGGCGAAGCGGGCGTACTGCCGCAACTGGGCGGGCAGTTCCGCCACGGTCAGCCCGCCGAAGCCGTCCGAGACGATCTGTACGACCCGGCGGCGCACGCCGTCGGGCAGCGGACGGTCAAGCACCTCAGCGGTGCCGTCGCCCGGCCCCCCGCCTGCGGTCTCCACCATCCGTCACACCCCAATGCTGTGCGGGGTCCCGCTCCCCTCAGGAGCCGGAGCCCGGCCTGTCCACGAGTTCCACCTGGTCCACCGCGTTGCACCAGCGGCAGCGCACCGACTCGATGGTCTCACTGACCACCTCGCGCTCCTCGACCGTCGGCTCACCGGCCAGGTCGAGGTGGACGTACTCGACGACCTTCGACGAGCGCGTGACGTCGAAGCGGGTCAGATTGCCGCAGAGGGTGCAGCGCCATCGTGTCGTGGCGGTCGGCAGGGGCACCGTCATCGTGACTGTTCGCTCCTCGTCGTGTCGGTCCGCGCCGGTCCGGGCGCGTGTGGCTCGTAACCCTACGGCCTGCGCGGTCCCCGCCGCCCTTCTGTCCACGGCGGCGAGGCGGTCTGTCGGGTTGAGTCCCGTTACGTCATGCTCTGTATTCATGATCAGCCACTGGAGCACGACGGCCGGCCGGACCATCAGGGCGGTCCGGCACTCCCCGGCGCCGATGACGTACGGCCTCATCGCCCTGTGCTGCCTGCTCTTCGTGCTGGGCCCGGCCTCCGGGCTGACTCCGGGATACGGCTCCGGGGACGCGCTGCTCGCCGCGCAGCGGGCGTACTTCCGGCACTGGGGCGTGATCCCCGCGAACCTGTTCGAAGGAACGGTCCGGCAGGCGCTCACCCCAGCCACGGCCCTGTTCGTGCACGGCAGCTGGGTGCATCTGCTCGGCAACATGCTCTTCCTCTTCGTCTTCGGGGCGATGACCGAGGAACGGATGGGCCGGGTGGAGTTCACCCTCTTCTATCTCGGCTGCGGATACCTGGCCCTGCTGGGCTACGCGGCCGCCAACACCACCTCCCAGGAGCCGCTGGTCGGCGCCTCCGGGGCGATCTCGGCGGTCCTCGGGGCGTTCCTGTACCTGTTCCCCCGGGCCCGTGTGACCAGTCTCCTCCCGTTCCTGTTCTTCCTGCCGCTGCGCTTCCCGGCGTGGGTGGTGCTGCCGTTCTGGGCGGGGCTGCAGTGGCTGGCGGCGGAGCGGTCGGCGCAGGGGCCGGGGGTGGCCTACCTGGCGCACCTGGTCGGCTTCGGGCTGGGGTTCCTCTACGCGTGGGGGCGCTACGGCCGTGCCACTAGAGTGAAGGGCGCAGCCGCCCCGGTACCCGAGGGAGAGAACCAGCCGTGATCACCGCGATCGTTCTGATCAAGACCAGCGTGGACCGGATCCCCGAGATCGCGGAGCGGATCGCTTCGCTGGAGTCGGTGAGCGAGGTGTTCTCCGTCACCGGGACGTATGACCTGATCGCGATGGTGCGGGTGCGGCGGCACGAGGATCTGGCGGATGTCATTCCGGGGCGCATCAGCAAGATTCCCGGGGTGGAGGGGACGGATACGCACGTGGCGTTCCGGACGTACTCGCAGCATGATCTTGAGGCTGCGTTTGCTATTGGATTGGATTCCTAGTCGCCTACGCGTCTGCGGGGCGCGGATCGTGCGCGGGTGCGGGTGTGTCGTGGTTGATCGCGCCCACACGGCGGAGCCGCATATCGACACAGCCCCGCGCCCCTTCGGGGCGCTTGTCCTCGGGCAGGTCTCAGACCGCCGGGACGCAGCGGCCGTTTTCTGTGTGGTAAGTCCACTTGGCACCCTCGGTCACCAGTTCTCGTACCGCTGTGACGAAGCGGTCCGTGTGTTCGTCCGGGGTGCCCGCGCCGAAGCTGACTCGGATGGCGTTGAGGGACTTCTCGCCGGGGGCGGCCTCGGGGGCTCCGCATTCGCCCTGGGTCTGGGGGGACGTGCCGAGGAGGGTGCGGAGCAGGGGGTGTGCGCAGAAGAGGCCGTCGCGGACACCGATGCCGTACTCGGCGGAGAGGGCGGCGGCGAAGTGGGAGCTGTTCCAGCCCTCGACGACGAAGGAGATCACGCCGACGCGCGGGGCGTCGTCGCCGAAGAGGGAGAGGACTTTCACCTCGGGGACCCCGGCCAGGCCGGTGCGGACCTTCTCGACGAGGTGCTGCTCGCGGGCGACCAGGGTGTCCCAGCCGGCCTCCGTCAGTGCCTTGCAGGCCGAGGCGACGGCGTAGGCGCCGATGACGTTCGGGGAGCCGGCTTCGTGGCGGGCGGCGCTCTCGTGCCACTCCACGTCCACACCCCCGTCCTGGCGCCTGCTCACCTTGCGGCTGGCGCCGCCGCCCGCGAGGTACGGCTCGGCGGCCCGCAGCCAGTCGGCGCGGCCGGCCAGGACTCCGGAGCCGAACGGGGCGTACAGCTTGTGGCCGGAGAAGGCGACCCAGTCGACGTCGAGGTCCCGCAGGGAGACGGGGTGGTGCGGGGCGAGCTGGGCGGCGTCCAGGACGATGCGGGCGCCGTGCGCGTGGGCGGCGGCCGCCAGCTCGCGTACGGGCCACAGCTCACCGGTGACGTTGGACGCGCCGGTGACGCAGACCAGGGCCGGGCCGTGCGGGTCGCGGTCGGCGAGGGCCCGCTCCAGGGTGTGGACGGCCTGCTGCGGGGTGCGGGGGGCGTCGAGGTAGCTGACCCGGGCGTCCTGCCAGGGCAGCAGGGACGCGTGGTGCTCGGTCTCGAAGACGAAGACCTGGCAGTCGGCGGGGAGGGCGCGGGCCAGCAGGTTGAGGGAGTCCGTGGTCGACCGGGTGAAGACCACCTGGTCGTCGTCACGGCAGTCCAGGAACTCGGCGACCGTCGTCCGGGCGTTCTCGAAGAGGTCGGTGGAGAGCTGGGAGAGGTAGCCGGCGCCGCGGTGGACGCTGCCGTAGTACGGCGCGTAGGCCGCCACGTCGTCCCAGACGCGCTGAAGGGCGGGGGCGCTGGCCGCGTAGTCGAGGGCCGCGTAGGTGACCTCGCCGCCGGTGACGAGCGGGACGGTGACATCCCGGCCGAGAACGGGCAGCTGGGGACAAACGGTCTGGTGGGTGGCAGCGGTGGAGACGGACATGGCGAACTCCCGTGAGAGGCAAGGCGGAACCACCACGCGAGCGGGTACGGCTCGAGCGTGGGGAAAGTGAAAGAGGGTGTGCGGAGGCGGGGCTCTACGCCCTATCGCATTCGCTTGCTCATGGAAGGCTCCTCGACGACCAGGACCCCTGGTGACGCGAGGGTCCGCGCTTGCCGTGAGCCTTGCTGCCCACGACCTGGTCCTCACCCGGGGCACCCCGCCACGGAAGGAGGGTTGCCGGACAGCCGGCCGGGGCCGAATGGCTGTCACTCATGACCTGAGCCTGAAACTAGCCGAGCTGATCGCCGGCGCGCAACTTCTGTCCGGATGACGGGACACGGCGATCCGGGGCCACTACGGCGGCGGCCCGGCCGACGGTGCCGGTCAGGCCGCCGCGTGCGGCTATGCGTTGCTCGCGGCCACCCAGCGGTCCAGGGTGCGCTTCGCGGTGCCCGAGTCGATCGACTCCGCCGCCCTGTCCATGCCGGCCCGGATCTGCTCGGCCAGCGTGCCGGGCCCGGGGTCCAGGGCGACCAGCGCGGCCGCCGAGTTCAGCAGGACGGCGTCCCGGACGGGGCCTCGCTCGCCGTCCAGCAGGCGCCGGGCCACCTCCGCGTTGTAGGAGGCGTCGGCGCCCCGCAGGGCCTCCACGGGGACGAGGTCGAGGCCGACGTCACGCGGGTCGAAGCTCTCCTCGGTGACCTTGCCGTCCCGGACGACCCACACCCGCGAGGTGGCCGTGGTGGTCAGTTCGTCGAGGCCGTCGTCGCCCCGGAAGACCAGCGAGGAGTTGCCCCTCTCGGCGAAGACGCCCGCCACGATCGGCGCCTCGTGCGCGACGGCGACACCGACCGCCTGCGCCCGCACCTTCGCCGGGTTGGTCAGCGGGCCGAGCAGGTTGAACACCGTGCGGATCCCCAACTGGCCTCGGGCGGCGCCCACATGGCGCAGCGCCGGGTGGAACTTCACCGCGAAGCAGAAGGTGATCCCGGCCTCCTCGGCGACCCGGACGACCCCCTGCGGGGTCAGGTCCAGGTTGACGCCGAGCTTCTCCAGCACGTCGGACGCGCCGGACGCGGAGGACGCGGCCCGGTTGCCGTGCTTGACGACCTTCGCGCCGGTGCCCGCGACGACGATCGACGACATGGTGGAGATGTTCACCGTCTTGGCGCCGTCGCCGCCCGTGCCGACGATGTCGACGGTTGAGCCCGGCACCTCGATCACGTTGGCGTGGTCGTACATCGTGCGCACGAGCCCGGTGATCTCCTGGACGGTGGCGCCCTTGGCGCGCAGCGCGACCGCGAACCCGGCGATCTGGGCGTCCGTCGCCTCGCCGCCCATGATCCGGTCCATCGCCCAGGCGGTGTCGTCGGCCGCCAGGTCGTGGCCGGACAGCAGGCCGTTCAGCAGGGCGGGCCAGGAACGGCCCGCCGCGGTGTCGCCTCCAGCGGGGGTCACAGCGCTCATCAGCCGCTCCTGGTGTCATGGACGTACGAGAAGGGACGTACAGGAAAGTACGGCTCCACCCTATCCAGCCCCGGGCAGGGCGAAGGGCCCCGTCCGAACACCGGACGGGGCCCTTCGCTGTGGCGTGGCGACGCGGGATCAGTGGTGGCCGTGGCCGCTCGTGATCTCCTTGTACTCCTCTACGGTCGGCTTGGGGATCTGGTTCCCCTCGCCGTAGTAGGCACCGGAGAGCTTGACGCGCAGCTTCTCCGTGGCCTTCACCTTGCGCTCGACGCCGTTCTCGTCGACCGTGGCGCCGATCTCGGCCGGCTCGTACTGCTCGTGCGCGGTGAGCGTGTGCAGGGCCTCTTGGCTGAGCGGCTCGTGCACCTCGATGAACTCACCGTGCGGCAGGCGCTTGATGATGCCGGTCTCGCGGCCGTGCAGCACCTTCTCGTGGTCGCGGCGCTGCAGACCGAGGCAGATCCGCTTGGTGGCGATGAACGCGATGACCGGTCCGACGAAGAAGAAGATCCGGACGAACCAGGTGACCGAGTTGATCGACAGGTGGAAGTGGGTGGCCCACAGGTCGTTCCCACCACCGACGAGCAGGATCATATAGATCGTCAGCCAGGCGACACCGAACGCGGTACGCGTCGGGGCGTTGCGCGGGCGGTCCAGGATGTGGTGCTCGCGCTTGTCGCCGGTGACCCAGGACTCGACGAACGGGTAGACCGCGATGGCCACCAGGACCAGCGGGAAGATCACCAGCGGGATGAACACGCCCAGGACGAGCGTGTGGCCCAGGAAGTTGATCTCCCAGCCCGGCATGAAGCGGATCAGGCCCTCGGAGAAGCCCATGTACCAGTCGGGCTGGGCGCCGGTGGACACTTGGTCCGGACGGTAGGGGCCGATGGCCCAGATCGGGTTGATCTGCGCGATCGCGGAGATGACCGCGATGACACCGAAGACCAGGAAGAAGAAGCCTCCGGCCTTGGCCATGTACACCGGCAGCAGGGGCATGCCGACGACGTTCTTCTCGGTCTTTCCGGGACCCGCGAACTGCGTGTGCTTGTGGTAGAAGACCAGGATCAGGTGGCCCACCATCAGGCCGAGCATGATGCCCGGCAGCAGCAGGATGTGGATCGAGTAGAACCGGGCCACGAAGTCGTGGCCGGGGAACTCGCCGCCGAAGAGGAAGAACGACAGGTACGTGCCGACGATCGGCACGGACAGGATCGCGCCCTCCATGAAGCGGACGCCGGTGCCGGAGAGCAGGTCGTCGGGGAGCGAGTAACCGGTGAAGCCGGTGAACATGCCGAGGACGAACAGCAGGAAGCCGAACAGCCAGTTGATCTCACGCGGCTTGCGGAACGCGCCGGTGAAGAACACGCGCATCATGTGCACGAACATGCCGGCGAGGAAGATCAGCGCGGCCCAGTGGTGGATCTGCCGGACCAGCAGACCACCGCGCACGTCGAAGGAGATGTGCAGGGTCGAGTTGAACGCCTCGGACATCGCCTGACCCTGGAGCGGGACATAGCTGCCGTGGTACACGACCTCGTTCATCGACGGGTGGAAGAACAGCGTCAGGTACACACCCGTGAGGATGATGATGATGAAGCTGTACATGCACACTTCGCCGAGCATGAACGACCAGTGGTCGGGGAAGATCTTGCGCATGTTGGACTTGGCCAGGGAGTAGATCCCGAGCCGTCCGTCGGCCCAGTCGGCGACGCGCTCGCCGGCCGCGGCCTTCCCGCGAGAGCGGGGCGTTTCGTTCGCTGCAGTACTCATCCGCGCTCCCAGAATGCAGGACCGACGGGCTCCTCGAAGTCGCCGAGCGCCTGGAGGTAACCGTCGTCGTTCACGCCGATGCGCAGCTGCGGCAGGGCGTGACCGGCGGGGCCGAAGATCACTCGGGCACCGTCGGAGAGGTCGAAGGTGGACTGGTGGCACGGGCACAGCACGTGGTGCGTCTGCTGCTCGTACAGGGAGATCGGGCAGCCCACGTGGGTGCAGATCTTCGAGAAGGCGACGATGCCCTCGTGTCCCCAGTCGAGCTCGCGCTTGTCCTTGATGTTGCCCGGCTGCAGCCGGACGATCATCAGGGCCGCCTTGGCGATCTCGTTCTGGAAGTCCTCGTCGGTCTCCTCCAGGCCCTCGGGCTTGGCGAAGGTGAGCGAACCGACGCCGATGTCCTCGGGACGCAGCGGCTGGTTCGTGTTCATGTTGACGAGGGTCTTGCCCTTGGCCCACAGCGTGTGCCGGAGCTTGTCGTGCGGCAGCGGACCAAGGTCGCGCAGCAGCATGACGCCGGACAGCGGCACCAGGGTGAGCGCACCGAACATCGTGTTGCGGATCAGCTTGCGGCGGCCGAGCGCCGACTCCTTGGCGCCCTCGCGGAAGTCCGCGTGGACCTTCGCCCGGACCTCGGGAGAGGCCTCGATCGGGTGACGGTCGTCGGCGACCTCGACGTCGGACATCAGGGTGCGGGCCCAGTGGACCGCGCCCGCGCCGATGCAGAACAGGGCCAGGCCGAGCGTCAGGCCCAGCGCGAAGTTCAGCGCGCTGATGTGACCGATCGGGAAGACGAAGATCGACTTGTCGTCCGGGATCGACACGTACGAGGCGATGAAGCCGATGGTGGCCAGCATCGACACCGTGAACAGCAGGGCGACCATGCGCTCGGACCGCCTGGCGGCCCGCTCGTCGATGTCCTGGATCCGGTGCTCGTGCGGCGGCAGCCCCGGGTCGGAGAAGGGGTTCTCCTCGTCCGCGACGTCCACGGCGCCGTGCGCGTGCTCCTGCTCTGCCGGCAGGTTCTCTTCTGGAATGTCTTGGCTACTCATGACTTCTTGGCCTTTGCGGTCCGAGCGGCGACCCACACGGCGACCGCGATCAGTGCGCCGAGGCCGAAGATCCAGGCGAACAGGCCCTCACTGACCGGACCGAGGCCGCCCAGCTCCAGGCCGCCGGGGTTGGTCGTATCGCTGCTGTCGACCGCGTGCAGGTACGCGATGATGTCCTTCTTGTTCTTGGACGTCAGCGTGGTGTCGGGGAAGTTCGGCATGTTCTGCGGGCCGGTCTGCATGGCCTCGTAGATGTGCTTCGGAGCGACACCGTCCAGCGACGGCGCGTACTTGCCCTTGGTGAGGGCACCGCCCTTGCCGGTGAAGTTGTGGCACTGAGCGCAGTTGGTGCGGAACAGCTCACCGCCCTTGGCGATGTCGGCGCCGTCCGGACCGTACTGCTCCTTGGTCGGAACGCTCGGACCGGCGCCCAGCGAGGCGATGTACGCCGCGAGCTGGTCGATCTGGTCCTGGTTGTAGGTGACCTTCTTCTTCGGTTCCTGGGCGCCCTGGGAGGTGGCGGCCGGCATGCGGCCGGTGCCGACCTGGAAGTCCACGGCGGCGGCGCCGACGCCGACCAGGCTCGGGCCGTCGGAGGAGCCCTGGCCACCGGTGCCGTGGCAGCTGGCGCAGCCGACCTCGTAGAGCTTCTTGCCCTCCTGGATCTTGGAGAGGGACTGGGAGGTCTCATCGGCCTGCGCCTTGCCCGCGGGCGCGAACGCGGCGTACAGCCCCCCAGTGGCCGCCAGCGCGAAGAGTAGGACGACGACCGCCGCCAGCGGATGGCGTCGTCGTACGGAGAGCTTTTTCACGGATTACCCCGGTGTCAGGATCTTCTGCGTCGATGCTTCAGGGATGGATCGGTGGCCGTCTTCAGGCCCGCCGAGTTACTTGATCAGGTAGATCGTGGCGAAGAGGCCGATCCAGACCACATCGACGAAGTGCCAGTAGTAGGACACGACGATCGCGGCGGTCGCCTGCTCGTGGGTGAACCTCTTCGCCGCGTACGTCCGTCCGAGGACGAACAGGAAGGCGATGAGGCCGCCGGTCACGTGCAGGCCGTGGAAGCCGGTGGTCAGGTAGAACACCGAGCCGTACGGGTCGGAGGACAGGGAGATCCCGTCCTTCTTCACCAGCTCCGTGTACTCGTAGATCTGACCACCGATGAAGATGGCACCCATGATGAAGGTGAGGATGAACCAGCCACGGAGCTTCTTCACGTCACCTCGCTCGGCCGCGAACACGCCGAGCTGGCAGGTGAGGGAGGAGAGCACCAGGACCGTGGTGTTCGTCGCCGAGAAGGGGACGTTGAGCGCGTCCGCCATCGACTTCCAGTGGTCCGGTCCGGTCACCGATCGAAGGGTGAAGTACATCGCGAAGAGGGCCGCGAAGAACATCAGCTCGGAACTCAGCCAGATGATGGTTCCGACGCTGGTGAGGTTCGGCCGGTTGACCGACGGGTGCGCGTGCCCGGTTTCTACTGTCGTTGCTGTCGCCACGACCGACATTATGTCGGTCGCTTATCCCGCCCTCACCCCGGGGGGTGCCGTTCGGAGTGTTGGGCCCTGTCGGAGCGGTGTTGACGTGGTCTTCAGGGGAGTAACATCCGCCCAAACGGCCCTGTCCGTCCTGTCCGTACGACGCTGACGTCCCGGAGGAACAATGCAGCCGACCGCCACGGTGCTGGTCTACAGCGACGACTCCAACACCCGCGAGCAAGTGCGGCTCGCCGCCGGGCGTCGGCCGGCTCCCGACGTGCCCCTGGTGGAGTTCGTGGAGTGCGCGACCCCGGCCGCGGTGCTGGCGGAGCTGGACAAGGGCGGGATCGACGTGTGCGTGCTGGACGGCGAGGCCGTGCCGATGGGGGGCATGGGGATGTGCCGGCAGATCAAGGACGAGGTGTTCAACTGTCCGCCGGTGCTGCTGTTGATGGGGCGGCCGCAGGACGCGTGGCTGGCGACGTGGAGCCGGGCCGACGTCGCGGTGACCTTGCCGGTGGATCCGGTGGAGTTCGCGGGGGGACTGGCGTCCCTGCTTCGGCAGAAGCGGCTGATCGGGGCTTAGGGCGCCTATGAGCTCGGGGCGCGTGGGTCGTGCGCGAGTGCGGCCCGGTGAGGGCTTCTCGCGCAGTTCCCCGCGCCCCTGGGCTGGCTGCTGCTGAGCCGGCTGTGTGGTGGAGCCTCGCGCCCACGCGGCGGAGCCGCATATCGATACAGCCCCGCGCCCCTGGGCTGGCTGCTGCTGAGCCGGCTGTGTGGTGGCCCCGCACTCCTCCTGGGCGTTCACACCGTCGTGGGCTTGAGGCGGGAGGTGTCCTGGGGGGTTGTGGTGCCGGTTTTGGTCAGGGCGCTGCCTGTTTGCCACGTCTTCCAGGTGACGTTCCAGTCGCCGAAGCCGTTGCCGAAGGGCTCCATGTCGTCGCCGCCCGAGTTGACGGCCTTGACGATGTCACCCTCCCGGACGGTGTTGAAGAACCATTCGGCGTTGGACGTGCTCATCCCCGTACAGCCGTGGCTGACGTTGGCGTAGCCCTGGGAGCCGACGGACCAGGGGGCGGCGTGGACGTATTCGCCCGACCACGTCACCCGGGTGGCGTAGTAGACCGGCAGGTCGTAGGAGTCGGAGCTGCCCGCGGCGATGCCGACCGTGGCACTGCGCATCCGGACGTAGTACTGCTTGGCCAGGACCACCTTGATGCCGTTACGGGTGTCGAAGCCCGGTTTGCCGGTGGTGATGGGGATCTCGTTGATCTCCTCGTCGTTCTTGTAGACCGTCATCTCGTGGGAGGACGCGTCCGCGACGGCGACGAGCTTGTCACCAATGGTGATCTTCAGCGACTTCGACTTGCCGCCCCAGAGGCGGTCGCTGATCTTGAGGCCGTCCAGGTTGCTGTGCACCCGGATGGTGGTGTGGGCGGGCCAGTACTCCTTGGGCCGGTAGTGGAGTTCCTTGTCGCTGACCCAGTACCAGGAGCCCTGCACGGCCGGCGTGGAGTCCACCCGTAGGGCCCGCTCCACTATCGCCCGCTGCGCCTTGTCCTTGACCTCGTGGTCGAGTTGCGCGGTGATGGGCTGGCCGACGCCGTACTCCCCCGCGTCCGGCCCGAACGTGACGTTCAGGCGCTTGGTGCTGCTCGGCTTGCTGGTGTCGAAGGTGAGGACCTTGCGGCCGGGGGCGCCGTCCTCGTCTTCCGTGCTCACCCGAACCGTGTAGTGGGCGTTGGCGGCCAGCGGGGAGGTGCTGTGCCACCGGCTGCCGTCGGCGGAGAGTTCGCCCGCCACGTAGCGGCCTGTGGAGTCCTGGGCGGTGACGTCGGTGATGCGTCCCTCGTCGTCCTTGAGGGTCACTTCCAGGGGCTTGTCGGGGTCGACCTTCTTGCCGTCGCCCGTGGAGCTGTTGAACGAGATCTGGTCCGCTGCGTCGTACGGCGTGGCCGACAGGGGGTTGCCGTCCGAACCGCAGCCGGTGACGCCCGCGCCGAGGGCGGCCACCAGCAGGGTGCAGCTGACGACGGTGCGGGTTCGCGGAGTGTGGTTCATGCGATCACGCTATGAGCGGGTGAGCGCAACGGCGCGGCGAGTGACCCGGACGAGCGACGGGCGTTGCGGCGAACGAGGGAGCCCGGACCCTCCTGACGGAGTGTCCGGGCTCCCGGTGCGCTCGGCGCGTGTTACTGCGTGCGGTTCTCACCGTGGTAGTACTCGAAGACCCACCCGAAGAGCCCGATCAGGATGATGGGCGCCGAGAAGTACAGCAGCCACCAGCCGACGGCGACACCGAGGAAGGCCAGCGCGCCACCGATGCCGAGGGCGAGCGGCTGCCAGCTGTGCGGGCTGAAGAAGCCCAGCTCGCCCGCGTCGTCCGCGACGTCGGCCTCCTTGTTGTCCTGCGCACCCGCGTCGACCCGCCGGGCGGTGAAGCCCAGGTAGAAGCCGATCATGATGGACAGGCCGAAGGCCAGGAAGAGCGCCGTGGTGCCGGCCGGCTCCTTCGACCACACGCCGTACACGACGGCCATGATCAGGAGGAAGAAAGCCAGCCAGATGAACATCCGGCCCTGGATCTTCACTTGGCGGCCTCCTTGCTGCCCGCGATGGCGCCGCCGTGACCGGCGTGCTCAAGCTGTTCGAGAGCAGCGATCTCGGGGTGGTGCAGGTCGAACGCCGGGGATTCGCTGCGGATCCGCGGCAGGGTGAGGAAGTTGTGCCGCGGCGGCGGGCAGGAGGTCGCCCACTCCAGCGAACGGCCGTAGCCCCACGGGTCGTCGACCTCGACCTTCTTGCCGTACTTGGCGGTCTTCCAGACGTTGTAGAGGAACGGCAGGATCGACAGGCCGAGCAGGAAGGAGCTGATCGTCGAGATCGTGTTCAGCGTGGTGAAGCCGTCGGCCGCCAGGTAGTCGGCGTACCGGCGCGGCATGCCCTCGACGCCCAGCCAGTGCTGGATGAGGAAGGTGCCGTGGAAGCCGATGAACAGCGTCCAGAACGTGATCTTGCCGAGGCGCTCGTCGAGCATCTTTCCGGTGAACTTCGGCCACCAGAAGTGGAAGCCGGAGAACATCGCGAAGACGACGGTGCCGAAGACGACGTAGTGGAAGTGCGCCACCACGAAGTACGAGTCGGAGACGTGGAAGTCCAGCGGCGGCGCCGCCAGGATCACACCGGTCAGACCACCGAACGTGAAGGTGATCAGGAACCCGACGGCCCAGAGCATCGGTGTCTCGAAACTCAGTGAGCCCTTCCACATCGTGCCGATCCAGTTGAAGAACTTCACACCGGTCGGGACCGCGATGAGGAACGTCATGAAGGAGAAGAAGGGCAGCAGCACACCGCCGGTGACGTACATGTGGTGCGCCCACACGGTGGCGGACAGACCGGCGATCGAGACGGTCGCGGCGATCAGGCCCGTGTAGCCGAACATCGGCTTGCGGGAGAACACCGGGATCACTTCGGAGATGATGCCGAAGAACGGCAGCGCGATGATGTACACCTCTGGATGGCCGAAGAACCAGAAGAGGTGTTGCCACAGGAGTGGTCCGCCGTTGGCGGCATCGAACACATGGGCGCCGAACTTGCGGTCCGCCTCCAGGGCGAACAGGGCGGCGGCCAGGACCGGGAAGGCCAGCAGCACGAGCACCGCGGTCAGCAGCACGTTCCACACGAAGATCGGCATGCGGAACATCGTCATGCCGGGAGCGCGCATGCAGATGATCGTGGTGATGAAGTTGACCGAGCCGAGGATCGTGCCGAAGCCGGAGAAGGCCAGACCCATGATCCACATGTCGGCGCCGACGCCGGGCGAGCGGATCGCGTCCGAGAGCGGGGCGTAGGCGAACCAGCCGAAGTCGGCCGCGCCGTCCGGCGTGAGGAAGCCGGCCACCGCGATGAGCGAGCCGAACAGGTAGAGCCAGTAGGCGAACATGTTCAGCCGCGGGAACGCCACGTCGGGCGCGCCGATCTGAAGCGGCATGATCCAGTTCGTGAAGCCGGCGAACAGCGGCGTCGCGAACATCAGCAGCATGATCGTGCCGTGCATCGTGAACGCCTGGTTGAACTGCTCGTTCGACATGATCTGCAGGCCCGGACGGGCCAGCTCGGCACGCATCAGCAGCGCCATGACGCCGCCGATCAGGAAGAAGGCGAACGACGTCGCCAGATACATCGTGCCGATCGTCTTGTGGTCAGTGGTCGTCATCCACTTGATCACGACGTTACCCGGCTGCTTGCGCCTGACCGGCAGCTCGTTCTCGTACGAGTCAGCCGCCGCGGCACCCTGGGGTTCGTTGAGGATGCTCACAGGTTGTTCGTCTCCCGGTTCTTCTCGTGGCTCGTCTGCGCGATGCCGGCGGGAATGTAACCGGTCTGCCCCTTCTTGGCGAGGTCCTTGAGGTGCTGCTGGTACCGCTCGGGGGAGACGACCTTCACGTTGAACAGCATCCGGGAGTGGTCGACGCCGCAGAGCTCGGCGCACTTGCCCCTGAAGGTGCCCTCCCGGTTGGGAGTCACCTGGAAGGCGTTGGTGTGGCCCGGAACGACGTCCATCTTCATCAGGAACGGAATCACCCAGAAGTCGTGGATGACGTCGCGCGAGGTGAGGATGAAGCGGACCGTCTCGCCCTTCGGCAGCCACAGCGTGGGGCCGGGGTTGCCGGTCTGCGGGTTCCGCGTGCCCGGCGTGCCGACGTCGTAGACGCCGCCGGCCTGCGGCGGGAAGACCTTCTTGAACCGGTCCGGAATGGCGTTCAGGTTCTGGTCGGTCTTCGCGTCACCGGTGACACCGGGGACGTTCTCGATGTAGTTGAAGCCCCAGCTCCACTGGAAGCCGACCACGTTGACCGTGACGTCGGGCTTCTTGTCGGAGAGGCTGAGGATCTTCGACTCGTCCCGTGCCGTGAAGTAGAAGAGCACCGAGATGATGATGATCGGGACCACCGTGTACAGGGCCTCGATCGGCATGTTGTACCGAGTCTGCGGAGGTACCTCGACCTTGGTGCGGCTGCGCCGGTGGAACATGGTGCTCCACAGGATCAGGCCCCACACCAGCACGCCGACGGCGAGCGCGGCAGCCCAGGAGCCCTGCCACAGGGAGAGGATCCGCGGAGCCTCTTCCGTGGTGGGGGTGGGCATGCCAAGGCGGGGGAAGTCCTTGTATGTGCAACCGGTTGCGGTCGCCAGGACCAGGCCCGCGGTCAGTGCCTGCAGCAGCTTCCGCCGCATCGGGCGCCGCGGCGAGCGGTCGGAGCCGTTGGGACTCACGTAGCGCCTTCCCGAGAGTCTCGCCCGCGCGGTCGGCTGCGGCCTTCTTCTCGCTGGTCGGTCGCCGCCCTGCGTCGGGCAGGGGTTTGGATGTTTATGCGGACCAAACCCTAGCCCACCCTCTCCGAGGGGTCGCGGGGAGGGGTGCCTACTGGAGTGGGTGGTTCGCTTGATTGGCGGCCGCAGGACCATCGTGGCTGGTCGCGCAGTTCCCCGCGCCCCTGGGTCGGCCCCCCTGGCCGGGGTCTTAACGTAGCCGTATGGCCTACTTTGACGCTGCCTCCGCTGTTCCTCTTCATCCTGTTGCCCGGCAAGGGTTGTTGGCCTCTCTGGATGACGGGTGGGCCGATCCTGCGCGGTTGTACCGGGAGGGGCGGAAGGCGCGGATTCTGGTGGATGCCGCGCGGGAGGCGGCCGCGGAGGCCGTCGGGTGCCGGGCGGACGAGGTGGTGTTCACCTCGTCGGGGACGCGGGCCGTGCATACGGGTGTCGCGGGGGCATTGGCCGGACGGCGGCGGGTCGGACGCCACCTGATCGTGTCTGCCGTCGAACACTCTTCGGTGCTCCATTCCGCCGACGCGCACGAGGCGGACGGCGGAACCGTCACCCAAGTGGGGGTAGGACGGGCCGGACTGGTGGAGCCGGGGGCGTACGCCGGTGCGCTTCGGGAGGACACCGCGCTGGCATGTCTGCAGTCCGCCAACCACGAGGTCGGGACCGTGCAGCCGGTGGCGGCGGTGGCCGAGGTGTGCCGGGCGGCCGGCGTGCCGCTGCTGGTGGACGCGGCCCAGTCGCTGGGGTGGGGCCCGGTCGAGGGCGAGTGGTCGCTGCTGACGGCCAGTGCGCACAAGTGGGGCGGGCCGGCCGGGGTCGGGCTGCTCGTCGTACGCAAGGGTGTGCGGTTCGCCGCGCAAGGACCGTCCGACGAGCGGGAGTCGGGGCGGGCCCCGGGGTTCGAGAACATCCCGGCGATCGTGGCGGCGGTGGCGTCCCTGCGCGCGGTCCGGGCCGAGGCGGCCCAGGAGGCCCTGCGGCTGCGGGAGCTGACGGAGCGGATCCGGTCCCGGGTGCCGGAGCTGGTGCCGGACGTGGAGGTGGTGGGCGAGCCCGGGCGACGGCTGCCCGGGATCGTCACCTTCTCCTGTCTCTACGTCGACGGAGAGGCCCTGCTGCACGAACTGGACCGGGAGGGCTTCTCCGTTTCATCCGGTTCATCCTGCACGAGCAGCACCCTGACCCCCAGCCATGTGCTGAGGGCGATGGGCGTGCTGAGCGAGGGCAATGTCCGGGTGTCGCTGCCGCCGGGCACGGCCGAGGCCGACGTGGAACGGTTCCTGGACATCCTGCCGGGCACGGTGGCGGCGGTCCGGGAGAAGCTGGGGGCGCCGGCACCCGCCACCGCCGTACGGGAGGACGTACTCGTCGTCGACTCCCTCGGCAAGCGCTGCCCGATCCCCGTCATCGAACTCGCCAAGGTCTTCCCCACCGTGCCACTCGGCGGCCTGGTCCGCGTCCTCTCCGACGACGAGGCAGCCCGCCTGGACATCCCGGCGTGGTGCGAGATGCGGGGCCAGGAGTACGTGGGAGAGGAGAAGGCGGAGCGAGGCTGCGCCTACCTGGTACGCCGGCTCACGTAAGCGCCCCGAAAGGGGCGCGGGGCTGTGTCGCTGTGCGGCTCCGCCGCGGGTGCGCGACCAGCCCCCACGCACCCGCACATCGGAGACGGCCTAACCCAGGTGAACCCGAACCTCCTCAGCGGCAGCGTCCCCGTACGCCTTGGTGAACCGCTCCATGAAGTGCCCCCGCCGCAACTGGTACTCCTGCGTCCCCACCGTCTCGATGACGAGGGTCGCCAGCATGCAGCCGACCTGGGCCGCGCGCTCCAGCGAGACGCCCCAGGCCAGGCCCGACAGGAACCCCGCGCGGAAGGCGTCGCCGACGCCCGTCGGGTCGGCCTTGCGCTCCTCGTCGGGGCAGCCGACCTCGATCGGCAGCTCGCCGGTCCGCTCGATCCGTACGCCCCGCGAGCCGAGCGTGGTCACGCGGTGGCCGACCTTCGCCAGGATCTCGGCGTCGGTCCAGCCCGTCTTGGTCTCGATGAGCCCCTTCTCGTACTCGTTGGAGAAGAGGTAGGTCGCCCCGTCCAGCAGTATCCGGATCTCCTCGCCCTCCATGCGGGCGATCTGCTGGGAGAAGTCGGCGGCGAACGGGATCGCGCGGGAGCGGCACTCCTCGGTGTGGCGGAGCATCCCCTCGGGGTCGTCGGCGCCGATGAGGACGAGGTCGAGGCCGCCGACCCGGTCCGCGACCGTCTTCAGCTCGATCAGCCGGGCCTCGCTCATGGCGCCCGTGTAGAAGGAGCCGATCTGGTTGTGGTCGGCGTCGGTGGTGCACACGAAGCGGGCGGTGTGCAGGGTCTCGGAGATGCGGACCGACTCGGTGTCGACGCCGTGCCGGTCGAGCCAGGCACGGTACTCGTCGAAGTCGAAGCCGGCGGCGCCGACCAGGATCGGCCGGGTGCCGAGCTGGCCCATGCCGAAGGCGATGTTCGCGCCGACGCCGCCCCGGCGCACGTCCAGGTTGTCGACCAGGAAGGACAGCGAGACCGTGTGCAGCTGGTCCGCGACGAGCTGGTCGGCGAAGCGGCCGGGGAAGGTCATGAGGTGGTCGGTGGCGATGGAGCCGGTGACTGCGATGCGCACGACGGCGATACTCCTGTAGGGAGGCAGGGTGACAGTTCACGCTACCCGGTCACGGGCGGTCACTGAAGCTGGCAAAACTACCCGATAGTAGCTCTTTCTTCGCCCGCCCCCGCGTGTCTACGGTGCGGGCATGACGAACCTCAAGGTCAACTCCCCCGGCACGGCCGCGGACCTGGACGGCGACCTGGCCTCGCTGCGCGGCGACTGCGCCCGGATGGTCCCGCACTGGGCGGCGCCGGAACGGGTGAAGTCCCGGCCCGTGTCGCCGTCCCGTATCCACGGGGTGACCGTGCCGGTGAAGTCCGCGCGGATGCTGGACGCGATGTCCGACTACGGCGACTGAGTCCGGGGGCGCACTTCGGGGGAACCGTGCGCTCCCCTCGCGCGTCCCATCGCCGTCCCCGTTGCCGGGGATGCGGGACACGACCAGCGAGGAGCGATGCGGTGAACACGGAGCGACCCGAGAACGCCGAGGAACCCGAGACCCCCGAGGGCGCGCGTGAGGACGAGGCGTCCGGGGCGGCGGACGACGGGACGCCCGAGGCGGACGGCACGGCCGGTGAAAGGGACACCGCCGGTGCAAAAGACGCGGCCGGTGGCAAGGACACGGCCGGTCAGGTGCACGAGATCGGCGGCGTCGACGGGGCCGGTGACACGCCGGCCCCGCCCGGACGGCGTCGTACCCCCGTGGTCGTCGCGTCCGTCGTCGCCGCCGTGCTGCTGGTCGGCGGTGGTGGCGCGTACCTCGCCACGAGCGGCGGGTCGGGCGGTCGTACGGCCCCGGGTGCGGCCGGCGGGCACGGCACTCCCCCGCCGCTGGCCCTGGACGGCCGGCCCGGCGGCACGGCGGGCATCGCGCCCGGCGAGCCCAACCCGTACGGGGTGACGTACGTGGCCAGGGGTGAGCTGCCGGACGGGCCGGGATCGGCCGCGGTGTACGCGCCGAAGGGCGAGGTCGGCCGGGACGCGGTGGCCCGGCTGGCCAGGGCGCTCGGCGTGCAGGACGTGCCGGTGCTCGACGGGCGGATCTGGCGGGTCGGCGGCGGCAAGGACGGCTTCGGGCCGAGTCTCCAGGTGAACCGGGACGCGCCGGGCAGCTGGACCTTCAGCCGGTACGCGCCGGGCACCGACAACTGCAAGAAGCTCATCTGCGGGCAGGACCCGGGCGGGCCCGCCGGGTCCCCGGTGAGCGAGGCGGCGGCGAAGAAGGCGGCGGCGCCGGTGCTGAAGGCGCTGGGGCAGGACGACGCGAAGGTCGACGCGGGCCAGATCATGGGCGCCCAGCGGGTGGTGAACGCCGATCCGGTGGTGGGCGGTCTGCCCACATACGGCTGGACGACCGGCCTGACCATCAGCAAACAGGGTGAACTCGTCGGCGGGCACGGGCTGCTGGCGGCGCCGGCGAAGGGGCCCTTGTATCCCGTGCTGAGCGCGGAGAAGACGCTGGCGCTGCTGAACGGGGCGCCGAAGTCCGACCACCGGATGGGCATCGGCGGCTGCACGAGCCCCGTGCCGCCGAAGGACCGGCTGGAGAAGCCGTGCCCGCGGCCGACGGCGGTGCCGTCCGAGTCGGCGGGGAACACGGTGCCGGTCGAGAAGGCCGTGTTCGGGCTGGCGGCGCACTCCGTCGCCGGGAAGCAGACGCTGGTGCCGTCCTGGCTGTTCGAGCTGGGCGGTTCGGCGGCGGACGGCGCGGGGACGGTGTCGTACCCGGCGGTCGACCCGACGTATCTGGCCTCGCCGACGGCGCCGGCAGCCCCGACGGCGCCGAGTGCGGCACGGAAGACGCACGACGTGAAGGTGGAGGGCTACCTCGCCGACGGGCGGAACCTGACCGTGAGCTTCATGGGCGGGGTCTGCGCCGACTACAGGGCCTCGGCGAAGGAGGGCGCGGACGCGGTGACGGTCACGGTGACCGAGACGCCGTGGCCGGACAAGGTGTGCGTCATGATCGCCAAGGAGTACACGAAGACCGTACGGCTGGACGCGCCGCTGGACGGCCGGAAGGTGCTCGGCACGGACGGCCGGCGACTGCCGCAGGTCAAGCCGGGGGCGCTGCGCCCGCAGCAGCACCCCGGGCCGGTGCGCTGACGAGCCTCGGCGGCAGACGTACGAAGGCGGCGGCCCCGGGGTGGAGGGGTCGCCGCCTTTCGTGGTCCGGCCGGGGCCGGTTCAGCTGAAGGAGTCGCCGCAGGCGCAGGAGCCGGTCGCGTTCGGGTTGTCGATCGTGAAGCCCTGCTTCTCGATCGTGTCGACGAAGTCGACGGTGGCACCGCCCAGGTAGGGGGCGCTCATGCGGTCGGTGACGACCATGACGCCGTCGAAGTCCTTCACGACGTCGCCGTCGAGCGAGCGCTCGTCGAAGAAGAGCTGGTAGCGCAGGCCGGAGCAGCCGCCGGGCTGGACGGCGACGCGCAGGGCGAGGTCGTCACGGCCTTCCTGGTCCAGCAGGGCCTTGACCTTGGACGCGGCGGCGTCGGTCAGAACGATGCCGTCGGTGACGGTGCTGGTCTCGTCCGATACGGACATCTACATCTCTCCCGGGTTGTACGGAGACTGCTTGCCGACGGTTGCAACCGGCGGGGCCGCGGATTCATTCCGGGCCGGGCGTTCGGTGTCGGGTTCCTTCTTCATGCTCGCACATGCCCGCGGAAGCGGAAAACGTGTCATCGGGATTCATGTCACATCGACACTATGGCCATCGTCAAAGTGACGTGAAGCGACTATGATAGATAGTGTCAGTTCGACGAAAAGTAGAAAGGGTGCGTGTCGTGACCACCGCCCAGACCCCGGAGCTCGACGTACAGCCGACTCCGCTCGCCCTGCTGCTGCTCGGCCGTGAGGCCGACCCGAAGAGCGAGCGGGGCGTGGAGTGCCCCGGTGACCTGCCCTCGCCGTCCGACCCCGACCTGGTGGCGCGGGCCCGCGCCGCCAAGGAGAAGCTCGGCGACAAGGTCTTCGTGCTCGGCCACCACTACCAGCGCGACGAGGTCATCCAGTTCGCCGACGTCACGGGCGACTCCTTCAAGCTGGCCCGGGACGCGGCCGCGCGCCCGGAGGCCGAGTACATCGTCTTCTGCGGTGTGCACTTCATGGCCGAGTCCGCGGACATCCTCACCGGCGACGACCAGAAGGTCGTCCTGCCCGACCTGGCGGCCGGCTGCTCCATGGCCGACATGGCGACGGCCGAGCAGGTCGCCGAGTGCTGGGACGTGCTGACCGAGGCGGGGATCGCCGAGCAGGTGGTCCCGGTGTCGTACATGAACTCGTCCGCCGACATCAAGGCGTTCACCGGCAAGCACGGCGGGACGATCTGCACGTCCTCGAACGCCAAGCGGGCGCTGGACTGGGCCTTCGAGCAGGGTGAGAAGGTGCTGTTCCTGCCCGACCAGCACCTGGGCCGCAACACGGCCGTCCGGGACATGGGGATGTCCCTGGACGACTGCGTGGTCTACAACCCGCACAAGCCGAACGGCGGGCTGACCGCGGAGGAGCTGCGCGCGGCGAAGATGATCCTTTGGCGGGGGCACTGCTCGGTGCACGGCCGCTTCAGCCTGGAGTCGGTGAACGACGTCCGCGAGCGGATCCCGGGTGTGAACGTGCTGGTCCACCCGGAGTGCAAGCACGAGGTGGTCGCCGCGGCGGACTACGTCGGTTCCACCGAGTACATCATCAAGGCCCTGGAGGCGGCTCCGGCCGGGTCCAAGTGGGCGATCGGCACGGAGCTGAACCTGGTACGGCGGCTGGCGAACCGTTTCGCGCCCGAGGGCAAGGAGATCGTGTTCCTCGACAAGACGGTCTGCTTCTGCTCCACGATGAACCGCATCGACCTCCCCCACCTGGTCTGGGCCCTGGAGTCCCTGGCCGAGGGCAACCTGGTCAACCGCATCGAGGTCGACCCCGAGACGGAGGCGTTCGCCAAACTGGCCCTGGAACGCATGCTGGCCCTCCCGTAACCGGCCTTTCCCACCCACCCCCGTGCGGTCGGCCACCACGGCACCGTCAACAGCCGACCACCGCCCGCCCCTAGACCGGGCGGGCTGGACCGGGCGGGCCTGGGCCGGGCGGTGTGGGCACGGGTGGGCCTGGCGCAAGCGGAAGTCCCGTACTGCGGCATCACGCGGTACGGGGCTTCCGGTAGTTCCCAGCTGCCAGGCCGGGGGCCGTGCCCTGCTTCCTCACCGACCGAACAGGTGGGGCGAGCGGGAAAGGCAGGCCGGCCACCGCGAACCCGCAGCCGCCCGGCGGCCCCGCCCGACATCAACGCCAGGGCACAGCTGGGCACCTTCTCGGTGTCCGCGACCGGCTCCGCCCCCAGCGGCGGCCGGCTG
>NZ_JBEYVS010000047.1:0-51482 GCF_040644095.1 Streptomyces sp. NPDC047028 | reverse complement strand
CCGACCCCAAGCCCTACGTCTGGACAAAGACCGCGGACGAAATCCTTGAACGCCTCGCCTCATATCTGAACAGAATTCCCGACTCAGAACACTAGAGCCAGGTCGCGAATTCCAGGAGGAGTTCCGCGTCGCGTTCGCGGCCGATCCTGCGGGCGCGGACGCCGGACTCCACCGCGCGGAACAGCGTCCAGCCGCGCAGCCGGTCCTGGTCCACCTCCAGGGACTCCGCGAGCCGTTTGATCCGCCGCCGGGTCGTCGACGGCCCCGACGGCGCCGCGATCAGGTCCTCCACCCGGTCCCGGACCAGCCGGGCCAGATCGAACGCGCACTCGCCGACCACCGGGTCCGGACCCACCGCCAGCCAGTGCATCCGCTCCCCGGCCAGCACCTTGCTCTGCCGGAACGTGCCGTGCAGCAACCGCCGGCTCGGCGGCGCCGCCGACAGCAGCTCCTCGCGGGCCGCGAGCGCCGCGTCGACCAGCGGAGCGACCTCCCGATGCGCGCCGGCGCCGGCCCGCATCGCCGCCGCCTGCCGCCCCGTGCGGTCCTCGACCGTCTCGAACGCGTGCCCGGCGGGCGGTTCCACCCACAGTCGGCGCAGCGTCCCCGCCGCCTCCAGCAGCGCCTTCGCCTCCGGCAGGGACCGCAGGGACACATCCGGGTGCAACCGCTCCAACAGCAGCACCCCCGCACCCGCGTCGGCCTCCAGCAGCCCCACGGCACCCCGTCCGGACCAGTGCGCCAGCGCCGCCCGCTCACTGTCCGGGCGGGCCCGGGGCGGAGCCAGCTTCAGCACGGCGGGCGTGCCGTCCGCGCGCCGGACCAGCACCACCAGACTGCTGCGGCCGCCCGGCACCTGGACCCGCTCGACCACCAACTCGCGCTCCTCGACGGCTTGTTCGGCCACCTGGGGCAGCCGCGCCAGCCAGTCGTCACCGGCCGGCGCCGTCTCCCCGAGCGCCCGGACCAGACGCTTCGGCGGTTCGAAAGCCATGCGCGAGTCGTTCCTTCCTGCCGTGCCGGCGGCTACGGGATCACCGCGACGGGGACGCCGACGTGGACACCGGCGGCCCTGCGGGTGCCGCCGTCTCATCGCCGTGTTCGGCGAGCCCAGGGAAGGCTACGCTCTCCCCGCTCCAGCGCACCGCCCGGACCGCGGCCTCACGCAGCGCCGCCGCGGCCGTCCCGCGCCGGGCGCCCGTCGTCGCCCGCACCAGGTCCGAGTAGACGTCGGCGACCCGCTCCTCCAGCCCAGCGGCGAGCCGTACGGCGGCGGACGGGTCCCGGACCGGGAACGGCAGGGCGTACGCGGCGCTCGCGGCGACCGGCCGGCCGCCCAGATCGCGCACCTCGCGGATCAGCGCGTCCCGCCGGGCCCGGTGCGCGTCGTACGCCGACCGTGCCTCCGCGCGCCGCCCGTCGGCGATCTGCCCGCCGACGACGCCGTACCCGTACACCGCCGCGTGCTCGGCGGCCAGCGCCGCCTGCAGGGCCGTCAGCGCCCCCTCACCGGCCTTCCCGCTCATGCCTCCCCCTTCGTCAGCAGATACGCGTGGGCCGCACCGGACGCCGCCACCGAGGCGAGCAGCCGGGCCACTTCGCCCGGCACCTCCAGCAGGTCCTTCGCGCGCTGGTCCGCGAGGGACCGTTCCGCGGCGGCCAGTTCGGCGACGGCGTCCTTCTCGGCGGGCGGCACGGTGGCCGCGGGGGAGGGCGACTTCGTGGGCGTCTTCGTGGGCGTGGCGTGCCCGAACGCCTTCACGTGGGCCGCGACCTGCGCCCGCAACGGCCGCAGCCGCTCCGCCAGCCCCGGATGGACGGCGAGCACGGCGTCGTACCGCGCGAGCAGGCCCGCGCTGTCCCGGCCCGCACGCGCGCGTGCCGCCGCGGTCACCGAGGGCGTGTCACCGCCCCCGGAACCGGTACCGGACTCCGCCGAGCAGCCCACCAGCAGGGCGGCACCGGCAGCGGAAACAAGCAGGGTTCGTCTGCGCGGCCCCGAGGGCTCGCGCGGCGGCGGGGGGTACGGCACGGATGACGTCCTCAGAGGCTCGTACGAACACACGGGCGGGAAAAGCACCCCGCCGCTGATCACCGTACCTGTGACGTGCCTCATCTCTCGTCACCGGCTCGTGGACCCCCCTAAGGGGCGCGGGGAACTGCGCGAGCAACCGGTCACGACCCGCACCCGCCGAACCACCACCGCCCCCGAGCTCTCGTGCGATCCGCCCGACCGCCGGAGGCACCCGCATGGACGGCAACACCCCCGGTGACCCGATACCCTTTGACCAGACACGCGACCCATCCCACAACAGCACACGCGGCCGAGGAGTCACCCGGATGAGCACCACCCAGAGCGAGAGGCTGCGAGAGCTGCTCGAACCGCTCGTCACCTCCCAGGGCCTGGATCTCGAAGAGATCGCGGTGGACTCCGTCGGACGCAAGAGAGTGCTGCGCGTGGTCGTCGACTCCGACTCCGGAGCCGATCTGGACGCCGTCGCCGATGTGAGCCGCGCGCTCTCGGCGAAGCTCGACGAGACCAACGCGATGGGCGACGCGGCGTACGACCTGGAGGTCGGCACCCCCGGCGCGGAGCGCGCCCTCACCGAGCACCGGCACTACGTGCGCGCCACGGACCGGCTCGTGAAGTTCCAGCTGGCCGAGGGCGGCGAACTGATCGCCCGGATCCTGAAGGCCGACGACGAGGGACTCGACGTCGAGGTGCCCGGCGTCAAGGGCCGCAAGCCCACGGCCCGCAGGCTCGGCTTCGCCGAGATCGACAAGGCGCGGGTGCAGGTCGAGTTCAACCGCAAGGACAAGGCAGCCGAGAAGGACATGAAGGAAGAGGAGGAGGCGTAGCCGTGGACATCGACATGAGCGCCCTGCGGGGCTTGGTCCGGGAGAAGGAGATCTCCTTCGACCTGCTGGTCGAGGCGATCGAGTCGGCCCTCCTCATCGCGTACCACCGCACCGAGGGAAGCCGCCGCCACGCGCGCGTGGAGCTGAACCGGGAGACCGGCCACGTGACCGTGTGGGCGAAGGAGGACCCCGAGGACCTGGAGGAGGGGCAGGAGGTCCGCGAGTTCGACGACACCCCCTCCGGCTTCGGCCGCATCGCCGCCACCACCGCCAAACAGGTGATCCTGCAGCGGCTGCGCGACGCCGAGGACGACGCGACGCTCGGCGAGTACGCGGGCCGCGAGGGCGACATCGTGACCGGCGTGGTCCAACAGGGCCGCGACCCGAAGAACGTGCTGGTCGACATCGGCCGGCTGGAGGCCATCCTGCCGGTGCAGGAGCAGGTCCCGGGCGAGACGTACCCGCACGGCATGCGCCTGCGGTCGTACGTCGTCCGGGTGGCGAAGGGTGTCCGCGGCCCGTCCGTCACCCTCTCGCGCACGCACCCCAACCTGGTGAAGAAGCTCTTCGCGCTGGAGGTGCCGGAGATCGCCGACGGGTCCGTCGAGATCGCCGCCATCGCCCGCGAGGCGGGTCACCGCACCAAGATCGCCGTCCGGTCCATGCGGTCCGGCCTGAACGCCAAGGGCGCCTGCATCGGCCCCATGGGCGGCCGGGTGCGCAACGTGATGGGCGAGCTGAACGGCGAGAAGATCGACATCGTCGACTGGTCGGACGACCCGGCGGAGATGGTCGCGAACGCCCTGTCGCCCGCGCGGGTGTCCAAGGTCGAGGTCGTGGACATGGCCGCCCGGTCCGCCCGGGTGACCGTGCCGGACTACCAGCTGTCGCTGGCGATCGGCAAGGAGGGGCAGAACGCCCGCCTCGCCGCCCGGCTGACCGGCTGGCGGATCGACATCCGGCCGGACACCGAGCAGACGGCCGGAGGGGCCGGGGAAGCCGGAGAAGCCGGGGAGTGACGTCCCGGGCGGGGCGACGGCCGGGGAATAGATCTCGGCCGTCCGTCGCTGAGATCACGTCAGCCTGCATGCAGCAACTGTTCGACTTTTCCCCTGAAGGGGTGAGGTCGGTACGGGGAGGTAGACTTAGAGGTGTCTGGCCGGACGCGAGCCCGCGCATGCCCTGAACGCACCTGTGTGGGGTGCAGGCAGCGAGCGGCCAAGGACGATCTGTTGCGCGCCGTGGCGGATCAGGAACAGTGCGTTCCCGATCCTCGCGGTACGCTGCCCGGCCGGGGTGCCTACGTACACCCCGACCCGGTCTGTCTCGACCAGGCGGTACGCCGCCGGGCGTTCCCACGGGCGCTGCGCGTCCCGGGGCCGCTCGACATAAAGGCGTTGCGCCGGTACGTCGAGCAGACGGACAGTTGCTGAGCAGGCAACACAGCACGAAGTGCCGTACGGAACCCCCCGTACGGCTCGGTACCTCGCGAGTCGAAAGCAGGTCGAGATTGCGATGAGCACTCGATGAGTACGCGATGAGTACGCCCATGAACTAGCGGCGGTCCGGCTTCACCCGGACCTCAAAGGAGCGAAGTGGCTAAGGTCCGGGTCTACGAACTCGCCAAGGAGTTCGGTGTCGAGAGCAAGGTCGTCATGGCCAAGCTCCAGGAACTCGGTGAATTCGTCCGTTCGGCGTCTTCGACCATCGAAGCGCCCGTAGTACGCAAGCTGACCGACGCCTTCCAGGGCGGTGGCAACGGCAGGTCCGCCGGCAAGCCCGCCCCCCGCAAGGCTTCCCCCAAGCCCGCCCCCGCGCCTTCGCCGGCGCAGGCGGCCCGTCCGGCTGCCCCGAAGCCGCCGACGGCCCCCAAGCCCGCCGCCGCGCAGCAGTCCGCTGCCCCGTCGGCGCCGGCTGCGACCCCCGGCCCGCGTCCGGTTCCGGGCCCCAAGCCCGCTCCGCGTCCGGCTCCGGCCGCCCCGGAGTTCACCGCTCCGCCGGCCGCTCCGGCCGCACAGACCCCGCAGGCCCCGGCCGCGCAGGGTCCGCGCCCGGGTGCCCGTCCCGGCGCGCCCAAGCCCGGTGGCCGTCCGGCCCCCGGTCAGGGCCAGGCGGGCCGTCCCGGCCAGGGCGCTCCGCGTCCCGGCGGTCAGGGTGCCCGTCCGGGCGGCCGTCCGGCCGGTCCGCGTCCGGGTAACAACCCCTTCACCTCCGGTGGCTCCACCGGCATGGCCCGTCCGCAGGCGCCTCGCCCGCAGGGCGGGCAGCGACCGGCCGGCGGCCACGGCGGCGCTCCCGGCGCCGGTCCCCGTCCGCAGGCCCCCGGTGGCCCGGGCGGCGCCCCGCGTCCGGGCGGTGCTCCCGGCCAGCGGCCGTCCCCGTCCGGCATGCCCCGCCCGCAGGGCGGCCCGCGTCCCGGCCCGTCCGGTCCGCGTCCGAACCCCGGCATGATGCCGCAGCGTCCCGCGGCCGGCCCGCGTCCCGGCGGCGGCCCCGGTGGCCGCGGTCCCGGTGGCGGCGGTCGTCCCGGTGGCGGCGGCGGTCGCCCGGGTGGCGGCGGCTTCGCCGGTCGTCCCGGTGGTGGCGGCGGCGGCTTCGCCGGTCGTCCCGGCGGCGGTGGCGGCGGCGGTGGCTTCGCCGGCCGTCCCGGTGGTCCGGGTGGCGGCGGTGGCCGTCCCGGTTTCGGTGGGCGTCCGGGTGGTCCCGGCGGCCGTGGTGGCACGCAGGGCGCGTTCGGCCGTCCCGGCGGTCCGGCCCGTCGTGGCCGCAAGTCGAAGCGGCAGAGGCGCCAGGAGTACGAGGCCATGCAGGCCCCGTCGGTCGGCGGCGTGATGCTGCCTCGCGGCAACGGACAGACCGTCCGCCTGTCGCGCGGTGCGTCCCTCACCGACTTCGCGGAGAAGATCAACGCCAACCCGGCGTCGCTCGTCGCCGTGATGATGAACCTCGGCGAGATGGTCACTGCCACGCAGTCCGTCTCCGACGAGACCCTCCAGCTGCTCGCCGGCGAGATGAACTACGTCGTCGAGATCGTCAGCCCGGAGGAGGAGGACCGCGAGCTGCTCGAGTCCTTCGACATCGAGTTCGGCGAGGACGAGGGCGGCGAGGAAGCGCTCGTCGCGCGTCCGCCGGTCGTGACCGTCATGGGTCACGTCGACCACGGTAAGACCCGCCTGCTGGACACCATCCGCAAGACGAACGTCATCGCGGGCGAGGCCGGCGGCATCACGCAGCACATCGGTGCGTACCAGGTCGCCACCCAGGTCAACGACGAAGAGCGCAGGATCACCTTCATCGACACCCCGGGTCACGAGGCGTTCACCGCCATGCGTGCCCGCGGTGCGAAGTCGACCGACATCGCGATCCTCGTGGTGGCGGCCAACGACGGTGTGATGCCCCAGACGATCGAGGCGCTGAACCACGCCAAGGCGGCCGACGTGCCGATCGTGGTCGCGGTCAACAAGATCGACGTCGAGGGCGCGGACCCGACCAAGGTGCGCGGCCAGCTCACCGAGTTCGGTCTGGTGGCCGAGGAGTACGGCGGCGACACGATGTTCGTCGACATCTCCGCCAAGCAGGGTCTGAACATCGAGCAGCTGCTGGAGGCCGTGGTCCTCACCGCGGACGCCTCGCTCGACCTGCGGGCCAACCCGGAGCAGGACGCGCAGGGCATCGCGATCGAGTCCCACCTCGACCGTGGCCGCGGCGCCGTCGCGACCGTCCTGGTCCAGCGAGGCACCCTGCGGGTCGGCGACACCATGGTGGTCGGCGACGCGTACGGCCGTGTCCGCGCGATGCTCGACGACAAGGGCGAGAACGTGGAGGAGGCGGGTCCCTCGACCCCGGTCCTCGTCCTCGGTCTCACCAACGTCCCGGGCGCCGGCGACAACTTCCTCGTCGTCGACGAGGACCGCACGGCCCGGCAGATCGCCGAGAAGCGGGCGGCGCGCGAGCGCAACGCCAACTTCGCCCGCCGTGGCGTCCGGTTCTCCCTGGAGAACCTGGACGAGGCCCTCAAGGCCGGCCTGGTGCAGGAACTCAACCTCATCATCAAGGGCGACGCGTCCGGTTCGGTGGAGGCCCTCGAGTCCTCGCTGCTCCAGCTCGACGTCGGCGAAGAGGTCGACATCCGCATCCTGCACCGCGGTGTGGGTGCGGTCACCGAGTCGGACATCAACCTGGCGACCGGCTCCGACGCCATCGTCATCGGCTTCAACGTCCGTGCGGCCGGCCGTGCCGCGCAGATGGCGGAGCGCGAGGGCGTCGACGTCCGCTACTACTCGGTCATCTACCAGGCGATCGAAGAGGTCGAGGCGGCCCTGAAGGGCATGCTGAAGCCGGAGTACGAGGAGATCGAGCTCGGTACGGCGGAGATCCGCGAGGTCTTCAAGTCGTCCAAGCTGGGCAACATCGCCGGTGTCCTGGTCCGCTCCGGAGAGGTCAAGCGCAACACCAAGGCGCGCCTCGTCCGCGACGGCAAGGTCATCGCGGAGAACCTCACCATCTCCGGTCTGCGCCGCTTCAAGGACGACGTCACCGAGATCCGCGAAGGGTTCGAGGGCGGTATCAACCTCGGCAACTTCAACGACATCAAGGTCGACGACGTCATCGCGACGTACGAGATGCGGGAGAAGCCGCGGTCGTAACCGACCACGGTTCGTGCCGGCCGGCGGGAGTTCGCTCCTGCCGGCCGGCGCGCCGTTGCCGGGCTCGCGGGTAAAGGGGGACGCGGGTAAACCCTGTCGAGCCTCCGGCGGGTACGCGGTACCGTTCTTGATGACCCCGGCCACACGGCCACGGGGCCATCGATCCCGTACCGGCGGGTGAACCGGCTACACACATGTACGTGGGGACTCTGTCCTTCGACCTCCTCCTCGGCGACGTCCACTCGCTGAAGGAGAAGCGCTCCGTCGTCCGCCCGATCGTCGCCGAGCTCCAGCGGAAGTACTCCGTGAGCGCGGCCGAGGTGGACCACATGGACCTCCACCGGCGAGCGGGCATCGGCCTGGCCATGGTCTCCGGCGACGCGGGGCACCTCACCGACGTACTGGACCGCTGCGAGCGGCTGGTCGCCGGCCGCCCCGAGGTGGAGCTGCTGTCCGTACGACGCCGCTTCCACGGCGAGGACGACTGACCGCACAGCGCACATCACAAAGACTTCAGAACGCAAAACGCAGAACGCAAGAAGAAGAAAGAACGGGAGACGGACCAGTGGCCGACAACGCGCGGGCGAAAAGGCTGGCGGACCTCATCCGGGAGGTGGTGGCCCAGAAGCTGCAGCGCGGGATCAAGGACCCGCGGCTCGGCTCGCACGTCACCATCACGGACACCCGGGTCACGGGTGACCTGCGGGAGGCGACCGTCTTCTACACGGTCTACGGCGACGACGAGGAGCGGCAGGCCGCCGCCGCCGGCCTGGAGAGCGCCAAGGGCATCCTGCGCTCCGAGGTCGGCCGCGCGGCCGGCGTGAAGTTCACGCCGACCCTCACCTTCGTCGCCGACGCCCTGCCCGACACCGCCCGGACCATCGAGGACCTCCTCGACAAGGCGCGGCAGTCCGACCAGAAGGTGCGCGAGGCGGCCACGGGCGCCACGTACGCCGGCGGCGCGGACCCCTACCGCAAGCCGGCCGAGGACGAGGCCGCCACCGGCACCCCCGGGGACGCCGGGACCGGCGAGACGGACGGCGACGCCGCGGAATGACCCAGAAACACCCCACGCCCGACGGCCTCGTCATCGTCGACAAGCCGTCGGGCTTCACTTCGCACGACGTGGTCGCCAAGATGCGCGGCATCGCCCGCACCCGGCGCGTCGGCCACGCCGGCACGCTCGACCCGATGGCGACCGGCGTCCTCGTGCTCGGCATCGAGCGCGCCACCAAGCTCCTCGGCCACCTCGCGCTGACCGAGAAGGAGTACCTGGGCACCATCCGGCTCGGCCAGAGCACCCTCACGGACGACGCCGAGGGCGAGATCACCTCCGCCACCGACGCCTCCAAGGTCGCCCGGGACGCCATCGACGCCGGCATCGCCAAGCTGACCGGCGACATCATGCAGGTGCCGTCCAAGGTCAGCGCCATCAAGATCGACGGCGTACGGTCGTACAAGCGGGCCCGCGAGGGCGAGGAGTTCGAGATCCCCGCCCGGCCGGTGACCATCTCCTCCTTCACCGTGTACGACGCCCGTGACGCCGTCGCCGAGGACGGCACCCCGGTGCTCGACCTGGTCGTCTCCGTGGTCTGCTCCTCCGGCACCTACATCCGCGCCCTCGCCCGCGACCTGGGCGCCGGCCTGGGCGTCGGCGGCCACCTCACGGCGCTGCGCCGGACACGCGTCGGACCGTACAAGATCGACGCGGCGCGGACCCTCGACCAGCTCCAGGAGGAGCTGACCGTGATGCCGGTCGCCGAGGCCGCAGCGGCCGCGTTCGCCCGCTGGGACGTCGACACCAGGCGCGCCCGTCTGCTCCTCAACGGCGTCCGGCTGGACATGCCCGACGAGTACGCCGGCACCGGCCCCGTGGCCGTCTTCGACCCCGAGGGCCGCTTCCTCGCACTCGTCGAACAGCACAAGGGGAAGGCCAAGAGCCTGGCGATCTTCGGCTGACCGGCGTGGGCCGGTTTCCGGCCTGCGCTCGCCGGCCGGCCGGGGCGCCCGGGGGCGCACCGTCCTGAACGGCTCAGGAGCGCGTGCCGGGCCGTGGCAGGGGCCTCCGGGCCGGCCGGCCGCTCCTCAGCGGCCGAGTTCCCTGCGCGTGACGCGACGGAGCCTGCGCCGCTGAGAGGGATCCGGCGTCAGGTACGCGGCGGTCCGTCGGCGGTTTCGGACCTGCGCGCGCCGGCCGGCAGGGTCCGTCGGCCCGCGCGTGCCGGCCCGTGGAGCGGCGGCCACGGGGTACTGCCACTCGCCGCCGCTCCACGGTCCCCCCTCGGTTCCCCCACCCCTAGGGTGCATCCACCGGTCCCCGCCTATTCACCCGACCGGGCAGGCGCTCGGAGTGAACCGGGGGAGCGGAAGGGGGCGCTTTCACCGCGCGATCTTTCCCGCTGATCACCGCCCGCCTACCGTCGAAAATCAGGCACGTGTGTGCGGACAGGGCGGGACCGGGCGGGGAGGTACGGCCATGGCGGAACGGGGCGGTGCCCTGCCGGACAGGGACGGTACGGGCGGCGGGGCGGCCGCGCGGGCCGTGGAAAACGGGGACCGGCCGGACACCGGGGGACGCGTGGCCGGCGATGGCCGGCGTGGCGGTGACGGTGGTCGGGGAGACGACAGCGGCCGCCGACGGGGCGGTGGTGACAGCCGCCGTAGCGACGACGGCAACGGCAACGCGCGCGGAGACGCCGGCGGCCCCCGTCGTGACGACGCCGCGACGCGCACAGCCGATGTCGATGCCGACGGCCGGCCGGGGGACGGCGCCCGACACCGTGGTGACCGGCGAGGACTGCGCAGGGATGCCGGCGGCCTCCGTCGTGACGGGGGACGTGGGGCACCCGCTGCACGCCCGCCCGGCGCAGACCGCAAGGAGGACGGCGACGCCCACACACCCGACCGGAGCCCTACCGACGCCCTCGTCCGGATCCATGACCTGGCCGGCCGCCCGCGTGGCGTCGGATTCCTCGCCGACCACCACGGCACCCTCCTCACCAGCCACGAGGCCGTGGACGGACTGCCCCGGCTGGTACTGCACGCGGCCGGGGGCCAGACCTGCGTCGTCGACGCCCACGCCGTCACCCCGCTGCCCGCGCGGGACCTCGCCCTCGTCCGCACCGAGGGCCTGGGCGTGGATCCGCTGCCGCTGACCACGCGGGAGCGGTTCGACGCCGGGACCTACGTAAGGATCGCCGCCGGCTGCTGGCGCGAGGCGCGCGTACTGGCAGCGACGCAGGTGACATACACCGCCACAGACCGCTTCCACCTCGTCGACGACGCCCTGGAACTGGCGATCGGCACAGCGGGACGGGACGCGCTGCGCCTCGGTGGCGGAGCGGCCGGGGGACCGGTTCTCGACGCGCTGACGGGCGCGGTGCTGGGCGTCCTCGGCACGGCACTGCACTCCGCCCAGCGCGATACGGGCTTCGCGGTGCCGCTGCGGTTCGCCGACGGCCCCCACGCCCTCGCCGAGCTGCTCGCCCGCAACGAGGCGACCGTTCCGGCCTACGGCGCGGACCTCAACCTGGCCGGAGTCCTGGAACTGGCCGCCACCTCGGTCGCCCAGGACGGCCCCCCGACCGCCACTCACGGCGCCGGTGCCACACCCCTCGTCGAGCGCCTCGCGCTGACCCGGGACCTGTCGGCGTTCGCCGCCGCCGGCACCCCGGTACTGGCGCTGGTGGGCGCCCCCGGCACCGGACGCACGACAGAGCTGGCCACCCTGGTTGCCCGCCGCACCACCCCCTCCCCACTGCACCCGCACACCCCGAACCCCACCGTTTCTCCGCAGCCCCGGCCCACCGCCGCTAACGACCCGACCACGGAGCCCCCGCCGCAGAGCACGGCGACCCCGACGGATGCCGCGGCACACCCCTCGGACTCGCGCGGCACGGACCCCACGGCCTCCGCTCCCTCTCCCCGGCCCTGGCCGATCGCCGGGAACGGCCCGGCCACGGAGCCCCCGCCCCGGACCACGGCGACCCCGACGGATGCCGCGGCGCGCCCACCGGGACCACGCGGCACGGACCCGGCGGCCTCCGCTCCCTCTCCCCAGGTTCGGCCGACCGCCGGGAACAGCCCGGCCACGGAGCCCCCGCCGCAGACCACGGCGACCCCGACGGATGCCGTGGCACGCCCCTCGGAGCCACGCGGCACGGACCCCGCGGCCTCCGCTGCCTGTTCCCAGACCCGGCCCAACGCCGCTAACCACTCGACCACGGAGCCCCCGCCGCAGAGCACCGGGATGCCGACGGATGCCACAGTGCGCCCCTCGGAGCCACGCGGCGCGGAACCCACCGCCTTCGCTCTTGTCCCCACGTTGTGTCCGGGCATCGCGGGTCCACCGGTGGCCGGTGTGCCCGCAGCCGCTCATGGCCGCGAGGTGCGGAGTGACGCCGGGGCCGCACCATGGTCCGGGGCGGCGTCGTGGCAGGTGGCCGGTGCGCCGGGCGCCGCGCCTGACCCGGTCCTCGGGCCGTGGCCGGACGCCACAACTCCACTCGTGGCCGATGCCTGCGCCGCCGGGCTTGCTGGCGCCGACCCGAGCAGCGCGGGCGGCGCCGTCGCGCATGCCGGCGCTGATCCCAGTAGCGCGGGCTGCGCTGCCCAGGCGTCCGACTCGGCCGGGGTCTCGCGCCGGACCACCGAGCCGTCGGGCGGGCTCCGCTGTACCGGTGCCGCCCACACGGTCGGCCGGAGCGATGCCCTTCCCGCCCCCACCCTCTGGCTGCGCGGCGCGGACCTGCACCGTGCCGATGCCTCACTCGCCGACGCGGTGCGGCGGAGCGTCGGACGGGCCGCACGGATCGTGGCCGCTGCCCGGGGCGTCCGCGTCGACGATCTCGGGGATGTCGGGGCGGAACGGCTGGCGCTGCTGGCCGGCGCGGCCGGGCGACCGCTGCTCCTGGTGCTGGACGGTCCCGAGGAGATGCCGCCCGTCCTCGCGCACCGGCTCGCCGAATGGACCCGGGGCACCGTGGAGTGGCTGCGGCAGAACGGGGTCCGGCTGGTGGTGGCGTGCCGGGAGGAGTACTGGGAGCGGGCCGGACGGGAGTTCCCGGCCGAACTGCTGCACGGCTCCGCCGACGCCGCCCGCGGCCTCCCGGCGTGCGTGCGGCTCGGCGACCTCACGGCCGAGGAGGCCGAGCACGCCCGGCGCCACTACGGCATCCCCGAAGGCGCCCTCGTCGAGCCCGACGCCCGACACCCCCTCACCCTCCGCCTCCTCGCCGACCTCTGCGCGGCCCTGCCCGGCACCCCCGACACACCCGACTCAGTCGGCCCCCTCGCCGACCCCCTCCCTCCCCCCCGGCCCGGCGGCAGGCCCCGGCATGCTCGCCGCCGGAACGCCCGCCGCAGCCGCCGTCCCGGGGACGCCCGGCACCCCCGCCCCCGAAACGCTGGACCGGCACGAGGTCTTCGCCGCTCACCTCGACCTGATGTGTCTGCGGATCGCGGTCCGGCTCGCCGCCGAGAACGGGGTGCGCGGGACGGCCGTACGACGGCTCGCGGCGCGGGTCGCCGGGCAGGTGCATGAGGCCGCCCGGCGCAGCCTCGGTCCTGGGCAGGGTGAGCTGGACCGGGAGTCGTTCGAGGCGGTGTTCCCCTGGGGCCCCGCGCCCGCCCGGCTCGGCGGCGGATCCGGCTGGGCGTCCGCCGTCCTCACCGAGGGCCTCCTCGTCCCGGCCGGCGACGGCTACCGCTTCGCCCACGAGGAACTGGCCGACTGGATCCAGGGCATCCACCTCGACCTGGACGAGGCACTGCACGCCCTGGTCCACCGCCCCCGCACCGCTGGGGCCGCCCACCCGCTCCCCGTCCCGCATCACCGCGTCGGCCCCGTGGTCGAGGCTCTCCTGCTCCTCGGCAGGCAAGAAGGGCCCCGCCAACTCTCCTTCCGTCTGCGCGAGTTGACCGACGCTCTCGACCTCGACCCGACCTCCTGGTGGGCCGCCCGCCTGCTCGGCCGCACCCTGCTCCAGGTCCCCGACGCGTCGCCGTACACCGAGGTGCTACGCCTCCTCGCCGACCGCGTCGTCGGCTGGCGGCGCGCGGAGCGCCCCGTGCCGGCCGAGTTCCGCCCGGACTTCTGGAGCGCCCTCCCCCTCCCCGACGCCGGGCGCCTGGACCTCCTGCGCCGGCTCCTCTTCGCGGACGCCGGTGACCGCGGCGCGGGCGGCCGCCACCTCGACGCCGTGGCCCGGCTGCTGGCCGCCGCCCCCACCGCCGTACAACCGCACCTGACCCGCTGGTTCGACGACGAGCGGCCGCTGCCCGCGACCCCGCACGCCACCGTGGCCACCGCGGCACAGGCCCTGCTGCACACGCACCGGCACGCTGCCCTGGACGACCTCACCGAGGTGCTGGCGGACAGCGCCCACCGCCGCGCCGACGAACTCCTCGCCGTACTCGCCGAGGAGGAACCCTCGGCCGTCTGCCGGGCCGTCGACCGCTGGGCGCACGACGAACACCCCGCCCGCCGCTCCACAGCCGTGACGTACGGGCTGCGCGCCGCCCCGCACGTCCTCACCGACGCCGATCGCGACCTGCTCCGCTACGCCGCCCTCACCCTCCTCGCCCGCCCGGCCGACCGGACCCTGCACGGCGGCGCCCTCGCCCTCCTGGTCCGCGACCCGCGCACTCGCGACGAGCACCTCGACCAGGGCCTGCGCCACTTCGCCGCCTGCGACCCGCGGTTCCCGCCCAGCGCCCTCGGCCCGGCCCTGACCACCCACCCCGGTCCGGTCCTCGACGCCTTCCGCGCCCGGCTGCGCGGCCCGGACGCGGGCGAGGCGCTGCGCACGCTCACCGACACCACCACACCCGGCCTCGCCCGCGACGTCGCCGCCGTCGTCCGGGACGCGGTGGCGCTGCGCCCGGAGACGGCCGGCCACGTCGCCGCGTGCACCGACCGCCGCCTGGACGACGGCCCGGCCGCCCGCGCCGCCCTGCTGCCCCTGGTCACCGGCCTCCTCGACGGCGGCACCGAGCCGCTCCGCGCGGCCCTCGCCACCGTGCTCGGCGCCGCCGGCACCACCGCCTCCCGCCCGCTGCGCCGCGAACTCCTGGACGTCCTGCTCGGACGCGAGGACGACCCGGCGGTCCTGGACGCCGTGCTGCACGCGGCGGCCGGCCACCGCAACGCCCCCCGCCACGACCCCAGAGACGATCCCCGCCGCGACGGCAGCGACGACCCCCGCCGTGACGGCCGCCGGGACGAGGAGATCCGGGAGCTGGTCCACCGCACCGGCCTGCTCCTCGTCCGCACCCCCGAGGGCGCCGCCCGCTTCGACCGCGGCCTGGTCGACCTCAGCCGCCACGTGCCCGGTTTCGCCGCGACCCTGCTCCGCTGGCTGGCCGACACCCCCGACGACTGGGCCGCGGTGGTCGGCCCGAGCGCCCGCCGCACGATCGAGCACCTGGCGGGGACACGGGTGCCGGCCTGAACCGGGTGCCGGGGCGCACGTCGCCGCAGGGCCGTTCGCCGACGTGCGCCCGGTCACAGCCCCCATGCCGATGCGGGTCCGGGGCACCCGGCATGGCACCCTTAGACCTGCACACGAGGTCAACGGTAGACACGGACACGGGTTCGAGGAGCGGTCACAGTGCAGCGCTGGCGTGGCTTGGAGGACATCCCCCAGGACTGGGGGCGCAGCGTCGTCACCATCGGGTCCTACGACGGCGTCCACCGCGGCCACCAGCTGATCATCAAGCACGCCGTCGACCGCGCCCGCGAGCTGGGCGTCCCGGCCGTCGTCGTCACGTTCGACCCGCACCCCAGCGAGGTCGTCCGCCCCGGCAGCCACCCGCCCCTGCTCGCCCCGCACCACCGCCGCGCCGAACTGATGGCCGACCTGGGCGTGGACGCGGTCCTGGTGCTCCCCTTCACCACCGAGTTCTCGAAGCTGTCGCCCGCCGACTTCGTGGTCAAGGTCCTGGTCGACAAGCTGCATGCCAAGGCCGTCGTGGAGGGCCCGAACTTCCGCTTCGGCCACAAGGCCGCGGGCAACGTGGACTTCCTCGTCGAACAGGGCAAGGTGTACGACTTCGAGGTCGAGGTCGTCGACCTGTACGTCACTGGCTCCGCGGGCGGCGGCGAGCCGTTCTCCTCGACCCTGACCCGGCGCCTGGTCACCGAGGGCGACGTCGAAGGCGCCCGCGAGATCCTGGGCCGCCCGCACCGCGTGGAGGGCGTCGTCGTACGAGGCGCCCAGCGCGGCCGCGAACTCGGCTTCCCCACGGCCAACGTGGAGACGCTCCCGCACACCGCCATCCCCTCCGACGGCGTCTACGCCGGCTACCTCCACGTCCAGGGCGAGGCCATGCCGGCCGCGATCTCCGTCGGCACGAACCCGCAGTTCGACGGCACCGAGCGCACGGTGGAGGCGTACGCCATCGACCGCGTGGGCCTCGACCTGTACGGCCTGCACGTCGCCGTCGACTTCCTGGCGTACGTCCGTGGCCAGGCGAAGTTCGACACGCTGGAGGCCCTGCTGGAGCAGATGGCCGACGACGTGAAGCGGTGCAGGGAGATCGTCGCGGCCGACTAGTCCCTTGCCGACCAGTCCCTTACGACGCCGAAGGGCGGCCGGTGCCAGCGGGCACCGGCCGCCCTTCTTCATGCCGTGCTACTGCTGCGGCGGAGCCTGCGGGGGCTGCGGCTGACCCTGCGGATGGGGATGCCCGGGGTACTGCGGATACGGCGGCTGCCCCGGCTGCCCCGGCTGTCCGGCCTGAGGCTGCGCCTGCTGCGGCTGCGGCTGCGGCTGGGCCGGGTAGGCCTGGCCCGGAGCCGGCGGATACGGCTGCCCCTGCGGCCCGGGCTGAGCCTGCTGCGGCGGGTAAGGATGCTGCTGCCCGGGCTGCGGATAGCCCGGCTGCGGGGGCTGCCCGGGCTGCTGCGCGTACAGCTGAGGCTGGCCCGGCTGTCCCGGCATCGGCTGACCGGGCATGGGCTGGCCGGGCATGGGCTGCCCCGGCATGGCCTGGCCGGGCATCGGCGGGGCGGCGACCGGCGGCGGGTTGCCGTCGCTCGTCCACAACCCGTGCGACTGCTGATGCCGTACGAAGTCCTCGGCCACCATGGCCGCGAGGTTGAAGTACGCCTCCCGCACCTTCGGCCGCATCATGTCCAGGTCGACCTCGGCACCGGCGGCCAGATGCTCGTCGAACGGTACGACCACCACGCCCCGGCAGCGCGTCTCGAAGTGCGACACGATGTCCTCGACCTTGATCATCTTTCCGGTCTCGCGGACCCCGGAGATCACGGTGATCGACCGCGAGACCAGGTCGGCGTACCCGTGCGCCGACAGCCAGTCCAGCGTCGTACTGGCGCTGCTCGCGCCGTCCACGGACGGCGTGGAGATGATGATGAGCTGGTCGGCGAGGTCGAGCACCCCGCGCATGGCGCTGTACAGCAGACCCGTACCCGAGTCGGTGAGGATGACCGGGTACTGCCGGCCGAGCACGTCGATGGCGCGCCGGTAGTCCTCGTCGTTGAACGTCGTGGACACGGCCGGGTCGACGTCGTTGGCGATGATCTCCAGCCCGGACGGCGCCTGGGACGTGAACCGCCGGATGTCCATGTAGGAGTTGAGGTACGGGATCGCCTGGACCAGGTCGCGGATGGTGGCCCCGGTCTCCCGGCGGACCCGGCGACCGAGCGTGCCGGCGTCCGGGTTGGCGTCGATGGCGAGGATCTTGTCCTGCCGCTCGATGGCGAGGGTCGAGCCGAGCGCGGTCGTCGTGGTCGTCTTGCCGACGCCGCCCTTGAGGCTGATGACGGCGATCCGGTAGCAGGACAGCACGGGCGTGCGGATCAGCTCCAGCTTCCGCTGCCGCTCGGCCTCTTCCTTCTTCCCACCCAGCTTGAAGCGCGAGCCGGCCGCGGTGGGACGACCGCTCTTCGCCTTCTGCCGCTTGGTGTTGAGCAGTCGGTCCGACGACAGCTCCACGGCGGCGGTGTAACCGAGCGGCGCGGCACCGGGGTTGGTCGGCTGCCGCTGGTCGTGCTGCATCGGCTGGGGCCAGGCGGCCCCGGCCCGGGGATCGACCGGCGCCTGCGGGACCTGCGGAGCGTGCGGCTCCGGTCCCGCCGGAGCGGAGTCCGCGAGCTGCTGCGCGGGCGGGAATCCGTAACCGCCGGGCTGCGCCGGGGGAGTCGGGCCGCCGGCCGGGGGGAACCCGTAGCCGCTCTGCGGGTTGGGCGGGGCAGGGGCAGGGGCAGGGGCAGGGGCAGGGGCAGGGGCCGGCTGAGGCGGCGACGGCTGGTGCTGCTGCGGAGCGACGGGCTGCGCCGGTCCCGGCGGGAATCCGTAACCGCCGGGCTGCGCCGGGGGAGTCGGGCCGACGGGCGGCGGAAACGCGTAGCCGCCCTGCGGCCCGGGACCGGGAGGAGCCGGAGTGGGAGCGGGCGCGGGAGCCGCCCCCTGCTCCGGAGACGCGGCGGGCGCGGGCGCGGGGGGCACCGGCGCGAACGGCTGGCCGGGCTGTGCGGGCGGCGGCGGAGTGGTCGCGCCGGGCTGGTTCCAAGCGGCGGGTGCGGGCTGCGGCGCCTGCGGCTGGAACGGCGGCTGCTGACCGGGCACCGGCCCGGCCTGCTGCGCCTGCGCGGCCGGTTGGGACGTCTCCTGGCCGGGCCACTGGGCCGCCGGGGAAGGCGCGGCGGGCTGGTACGACGGCGGCAGCGGAGGCAGCCCGCCCTGCGGCGCCGGCGGCGGAGCCCAGGCGTGCGGCGCGGCATCCTGGGGGGCCGGGTGAGCGGCGGGCACGGCATCCTGCGGCTGCGGCGGTACTGGCACGGCGTCCTGCGGCCCGGCAGGACCGTTCGGTACGGCGTCCTGAGGGGCGCCGCTCTGCGGCCCGGCGTCCTGCGGCACAGCCGGGTGCTCCGGGGCCCCGTCGGCTACGACCGCCGGCGCGACAGCATCGTCATGGTCGCGGGCCTCACCGGCATCGCCGTGCACGTCGGCAAGGGAGTTGCCAGGGACGTCCGCGTCATCGGACGCGCTCTCCCCGCTGACCTCGCCATCCGCCCCAGCAGGAGCCTCGGCGCTCCCAGCCTCACCCGCGTCAGATGCCTCAACTGCCGCAACTGCCTCCGTCTCGTCAACACCGTCCGCTTCCGGCGCGGCAGCCTCCGCCGCCTCTCCGCTGACGCCGTATCCGTCAGCCTCCGCGTCGGCGTCCTCGGTACCGTCCGTCTCGGCACTCTCCTCGGCGGCACCGGCACCGGCACCGGCACCGGCGTCGGCGGCCGGACCGGCCACCGACGATTCCCCGCCGGCACCACCTTCCGCACCCGCACCGGCACCCGCACCGGCATCCGTGCCCAGGGCGGAACGGCTGTCTTCGGCTTCGTCGGCCACCTCGGGAGCGGCCTTCTCCTCCGTCCCCTCCTGTCCGGCAGCCGCGCGTTCCGCGATCTCGGCGATCTCACGCTTCAGGGCGACGGCGGAGAACCGCATGGTCGCGCCGCTCTCCAGGTCCCCGTTGGCAGGCTCGGGTTCGGGCTCGTGAGGCGCGGGGGCAGCGGCAGCCTGCGGCGGGGCCGCCTGCGGCTCGAAGCCCACCGGCAGCCGGGGCACGGCAGTGGCGTCCCCGGCCGACGGCGCAGGCGGCGCGAACGGCGCACCGGGACCGGCGGGGGGAGCAGGGGGCGTGAACGGAGCGCCCGGGCCGGCGGGGGGCGGCGTGAACGGTGCCCCTGGACCGGCGGCAGGCGGCGTGAACGGAGCTCCGGGCGCCGGGGGCGGGGGCGCGAAAGGCGCCGCTCCCGGACCCGGCGCGGGCGGCGCCGGCGGCCCGAAGGGAGCACCCGGACCCGCCGCCGTACCGCCGGACTGGGCAGCGTGCGGCGGCGGAGTCAGCCCCGGCAGGGCCGCACCCGCGGGAAACGGCGAGGCACCGGACCCGGCACCACCCACCTCGCCCGGCCCGCCGGCGGGACCGGCGGCACCCGGACGGCCCGCAGAACCGGAATCCCCGGACGCACCCGCACCCGAACCCGCGCCTCCGGAGCCACCCGAATCGGCGTTCTGCGTGTACCAGGCGGGCGGTGCGTAGTCGATGGTGAACTCACCGGTGGTCTCGATGGCCGACTCCGCGTCGGGCTGGTCATCGCCGGGTGTGGCCCAGCCCCCGCGGATCCCGTCCCGATCGCTGCTCACAGTTCCTCCTGGTGTGGTCGAGCACCCGCATGCCGTGCCGGGGCGACCCTGTCGTGTCGTTCAAGCCGTCCGAAGTCGTTCGAGGCAGTCCGAACCATCGGCTCTCCCCCTCGGACGCGGACACCTGGTCCACGGGTTCTGGCACCGCGCCCACTCCCAGCCTAATCACCAGGAGCCACACCCCGGCAGGCCCGCCCGTCCCCCAATGCGCCCTCACCGGTGCGCACAGGAACGAAAACGCTCCGGAGGCACGCCCATGGCGAGCCCCACCACCACACAAGTCACCACATAACCGGCACCACAGCCCAACGCATCGACCGAACAAAGCGGTGAATCCGCTCTTTTCAGTCCATCCGCCGAGGGGTCCCCAGCAACCCGGTCTCCGCGTCCGTCGGTTGGGTCATCACGTAGTGCCGGTCACGGTCCGTGCACCACAGGGTGACGCCGTCGGACAGGGCGGGCAGCGACTCCACCTCGGTGCGGGAGAATCCCATGACACGCCCCAGCTCCGTGGCCTCGTCGGGCGAGACCCGCTGGATGCCGGCGAGTCGCGCCTGCCGCAGCAGCCGGGGCGCCACCGGACTGAGGTACGGCAGCAGCGTCAGCACCGACTGCCACGGCCCGGCCACAACCCGCCCGCGCGGCGGGCGCATACCGCAGTCCCGCACGACCAGCACCGGAGTCCCGGCCGAGGCGCCCTGCGGCGGCACGCGACCGACCTCGTACACGGAGAGCCCGTTCTGCCCGCCGCCCATCGCGTGCACCATCTGCATCCAGGCCTGAGGCCGGCCCGTCTCCACGGCGACCCGGGCGCCCGTGGCCGCCGTACGCAGCGCCAGCACCTGTGCCGTCCACAACCCGCCGATGAGGACGACGTCGTACGGCGTGGGCCGGTTGATGCCGAGCACGGCCGGCTGCCCCTCGGTGTCCACCCCGGCCACGACCCCGTCGTCCCCGATGGGCAGGGCGAGGGCGTCTAGCTGGGCCGCGGCCAGCGCATGCCTGCCATGGCGCGGCCCGATCAGCCCGAGCCCGTGCCGCAACCGTTCCCCGAGGCCCCTACCGCCGACGCCGCCGCCCGTCTGAGGACCGGCCGGAGCCCCTGTCGGACCGGCCGGAGCCCCTGTCGGACCGGCCGGAACCCCAGTCGGACCCGCCTGAACCGCCGTCACCGTGCACCTCCCAGCGGCAGCGTGGCCAGCATGCCGGGCAACTGCTCACGGTCGAGGCGGGCGAGCCCGGCCCCGCCCTCTCGCGCCGCCGCCTCCAACGCCTCGCGCGCGGCGACGAGTTCATCGTCACTGCGCCCGGTCACCCGGAGATGCCCGCACAGCGACACCTCCTGCCGCTCACCGCGCGCGAGAGTGAAACTGAACGTGGTGGCGAGCGCAGGTATCGCCGTGACCCGGGCGACGAAGGAGGGCAGCGACCGCCCGCCCGCGCCGTCCAGTTGAGGCCAACGGCGCACCCAGTACGTCGTATGCCGCCGGTTGTCACACCGCCAACTGCGCCCGGACTCGGCCGTCCTGCGCTCCCGCGCCTCACTCCGCCCCGCCTCCGCCGTCACCAGCGGGTTGGCGCAGGCCGAGGTCGCCAGCGCGGAGATCAGCTCCTCCTCGTCCAGCACCCTGGCCCGGAACCCGGCACCGGTCAGCCGGCTCGCGAGGTGATCGGCGACCCGTACGACACACTTCTGGGCCCCCAGCAGCCCGCCCCCGCGCGCGGCCACCGCCTCGGCACTCACCTCGGGGTCGAGCTTGAGCGCGATCCACGTGATCCGCACGGCCGGTGCCCCGGTCTGCTCCTGCAACGGCTGGTAGTTGGCGACGGCCACGGACTGCTGCGGCAGATGCAACGCGGGCGCCGGCTGCGTGTGCAACACGACCTGCGCCGACTCCAGCCGTATCCCGTCCACGTCCAGCGCGTCACGCACCACCGCGAGCGGCAGCGGCTGCCGGCTCCGCTCGGCCCGGAGCGCGGTCGCATCGGCCTCCACCTGCAGCACGGCGGTCACGAACGTCCCGTCCCCGACCACCCCCACGGGCCGCCGGTCCCGCCCCCCGTACGCATACGTCCGCAACGCCGGCTCACACTCCAGCGCGGGCACCAGCGCCGGCTCGGTCCCGGCCGGTATCACCAGCCCCTCCGCACGCCGCTGACGTGCCTTCAACTCGCGGGCGGTAGCCAGCCACTCGGGCAGGGAACGACCACGCCGCCGGACGAAGGCCAGCGACAACAGGCCCGCCGAAACCAGAGCCGTCGGCGGTACGGCCACGGGGCCGGCGGCCCAGCCCACTACCAGCAACGCAGCAGCCAGCTCCACGAGCACCAGCCGTTGCAGCCGGAACGAGCCGCCTTGCCCCGCACGTGTCCTGAATCGAGGGACGTTCACGTCGCCGTCCGGTGCCCGACCTCCGGCCGACCGGCCATCGGAGCCCTGCGCAGGCCCAGGGGCGCCGTCGGCCCTCGCTCGACCACGCGAGCGCGACCGCGTACCGGCAGCCATCACCGCATCCCCCGTTCGCTCATAACTCACTGCTCCGGGCACCGCACTTGGGCCTCCGGAAGGCCCCGGTACCCTACCCGCTCCAGCAGGTTTCCCCGGCACCATGCATAGTAGGGGGCCGGTCTGACATCGCAGCGCGGGACGGGTCCCCGTCGGTGCGACAACGGGGAGAAGCAGGCAGTTATGGCATCACGGCGGGACGAACTCAACGCTTACACGTTCGCGAAGAGGCGTACCCTCGCGGCCTTCCTGCAGCCGTCACCGTCAGGTTCTGAAGAGGGAGCTCCCAAACCGCTGCGCGCGATCGTGCCGAGTCTGGTCGCCGGAGCGCTCACACTGGCCGCGTTCGGCGCCTGGGGCATGTTCCAGCCCACCGCGCCCGCCGGCTGGGACCAGCCCGGTACGCACGTGATCGTCGGCAAGCAGTCGACCACGCGCTACGTCGTCCTCAAGACGGGCCGGACCACTCGACTCCACCCCGTGCTCAACCTGGCCTCCGCGCGCCTGCTCATGAACGACGCCGACTACCAGGTGATTCAGGTCAGCGACAAGATCCTGGACTCCGGCAAGCTGCCGCGCGGACCCATCCTCGGCATCCCCTACGCCCCCGACCGGCTACCGTCGGCCGACGAGGCGGGAACGGCCAAGCGGTGGGCCGTGTGCGAACAGCCCGGCGGCAAGGGCGAAACCGTCCAGCAGGCCACCTTCGTCCTGGCCCGGCGGGACCTGGGCAAGACGGACGACGCCCATCGCCTCGGCGCCGGCGACGTCCTCTACGTCAAGACCCGCACCGGCGACCGCTACCTCGTCGACGCGGACGGAACGTCGTACGCCGTCACGGGGTCGGAGTCCGGCACGCTCACGAACGCCCTCGTGGGCAGCCGCAAGCCGCAGCTCGTCACGAAGGAATGGCTCGCCACGCTCCACAAGGGCGACCCGATCAGCTTCCCCCGGCTCCCCGCCGGCGTCGGCGAGCCCGCAGACGTGCCGGGCCAGTTGTCGCCGGACGAGAACAAGGTCGGCACGGTCCTGAAGACAAAGACCGGTGAAGGCACCAAGTACTACGTCGTCCTGCCCGGCAAGGTACAGCCGGTCAGCGAGTTCACCGCCTGGCTTCTCATCGCCTCGCCCCAGACCGCCCGCCTGAACATGAACGGCCAGGCACGCACGGTCGGGCTGCAGGACTTCACCGCCGACCCCCAGCCCTTCGGCGGTCAGGCCGCCAACTGGCCGCTCCAGCAGACCCGGCAGGTGAACTCGGTTGCCGCCTCAGGCCGGGACACGGTGTGCAGCGTGCTGCGCCACGTCGACGCGGACAACAGCACGACGATCAGCACCTGGGCCGGCACCGACTACCCCGCCGAGATCACCGCGGACGGCACCAGCACGTACGTGACCCCCGGCACCGGCCTGCTCTACACCCAGATCCAGGGCACGGAGACCGGCGCAGGAGGGCTGTTCCTGGTCACCGACACCGGTCTGCGGTACGCCGTCCAGGCCAACGGTGACAGCGACAGCCGCAAGTCGGACATCGGAGCCCACGGCAAGAAGCTGGCGGACGGAACACCCGAGCCCGGCGAGGCTCAGGTCAAGCTCGGCTACCAGAACGTCCGAACCGCCAGGGTGCCCGTCGTCTGGTCGGAGTTCCTCGCCAAGGGCCCGCGGCTCGACACCAACAGTGCCCGGCAGCCGCAGGGCTCGTGATCTGTCCTCACCTCGGACATGACGAACAGGAGCGCCGCGCGCGTGCTGCCGACGAAGGCAACCCTGCTGACCGCCGCCGTACTGCTCACCAGCCTCGGCACCGCCCCGCCCACCGCTTGCCTACGGCTGGACGGAAGCGGCGAATGCACCTTTCCCGCCAAGCAAATCAAAGGGACCCCCTGGTCGCTGCAGCGGGTTCTGCTCGACGAGCTGTGGCAGAGCACGAACAAGGGCAAGGGCGTCCGTGTGGCGGTCATCGACACGGGTGTCGACGACACGAACCCACAGCTCAAGCCCGTCGTCGACAAATCGGCCGGTCGTGACTACCTCACCAAGGGCAAAGGCGGCGATCCCACGAACGACCGGGTGGGCCACGGCACCAAGGTCGCGGGAATCATCGCGGCCCGCCCCCGGAAGGGCACGGGTTTCGTCGGCCTCGCCCCCGACGCCACCATCATTCCCATCCGGCAGAACGACGCCGACAACAGCGGCGACTCGGACACCATGGCTCAGGCAATCACCTACGCGGTCTCGCGGGGCGCCGACGTCATCAACATCTCCCAGGACACCACCAAGCCGCTGTCCAGGACCTCCGCGCTGGCCGAGGCCGTAAGGAAGGCGATCAGCCGGAACGTCGTCGTGGTCGCCTCCGCCGGCAACGACGGCCTGGACGGCAAGATCAAGAACACCTACCCGGCCGCCTTCAAGGGCGTCCTCGCGGTGGCCTCCTCCGACCGCAACAACGAACGAGCCGCCTTCTCCCAGGCAGGAACCTTCGTCGACGTGGCGGCGCCCGGCGTGGACATCGTCTCCACCGTCCCCGGCGGCGGCCAGTGCACGGACAACGGCACGAGCTTCTCCGCCCCGTTCGTCGCGGGTGTCGCCGCCCTGCTCAAGGAGAAGCACCCCCACTGGACCGCAGCGCAGATCGTCACCCAGATCGAGCAGACCGCCGAGCGGCCCGTCAACGGCCACGACGACTACGTCGGCTGGGGCGTCGTCGACCCCGTCCGCGCCGTACAGGAGTCGGACCTCGCCGACCCGCCGTCCTCGCCGACACCCGACCCCGGGCTCTCCAAGGCGCCCGCACCGGACGTGGCCCCGTTCTCGCTCGCGGAGACACCGCACGAGCGCAATGAGCGGTGCGCCGCCTACGCGCTCGGCATCACCATCGTCCTGGTCGCCGTCATCACGGGCACCGCCGTCGTTCTGCGGGACCTGCGCCGTCGCCACCGAAAGGACCTCTCAGCGTGAGCTTCGGCCGGCCTCCGTCGATCTACACCGAATCCGCCCGGACCGCGGAGCAGACACGCACGAGGCGCCGTCGGCTCGCCCTGGGGGCACCGTCACGGCAGCTGTGCTGGCCCTCTGTCTGGGCGGAACCACGCTGTGGTTCGCCGACCACGGCGACAGAGCGCACAGGCCGGCCGCGAGGGCCGACCAACAACTCCCGGACGCCGTACGGGACACGCTGGAGCGGCCACCCGTCTCGCCCGAGGGCCCAGCTGGTGGCCGAGCACCAGGAGGGAAAGCTTTCCAAATGGCCGCGCTACGCGCCCGGACTCTGGGCCACGCGCAAGACCGTTGCGCAGGGGGTAGGAGACCAGGTCGACGGCTACGAGATCAAACCCGACAACAAGAGGACGGCCTGGACGCTCCAGCTGCCGGGGAACATCTGCGCCACCACCGGCGAGGTCACCGCCGACGGCCGCGCCGGCGGTGATGGCCGAGTCCGCGCCCGCCAAAGGCTCACCTGCCGGGGGTGGCGGAGCCTGTGACGAACTGGTGTTCTTCGACATCGACATCGACATCGACACCGGCAAGCGGCTCTGGCAGAACAAGCTGCCCGCAGCGGACTTCGCCGCGAGGACGAACACCAACCTCGCTCTCACCGAGGGCGTCGTGGCTGTCGCCTGGGGGCAGGGTTCGGCGGCATACGACATGGGCAGCGGCCGACGCTTGTGGAACACGACCACCACGTCGCAGTGCCACGACATGGGCTACGCGGGTGGCCGGGCCCTGCTCGCCCTCGTCAACTGCGGCGACCCCAGACAACCCAGCTACCGGGTGGAGAAACTGGACTCACGGACCGGCAAGGACCGGTGGACCTACAGGCTCGCAAGCGGTGTCCAGGCCGTGTACCTGCCCTCCTCCGACCCGCCCGTCCTCGCCGTCGCGGCCGGCGATTCCACGGTGACCGACCTGATCACCCTCGACGGCGAGAACGGCAGACGCATGGCCACCATCTCGATGAGCGGCTACGACGCGCAGTGCGGCCGGATCGGCCTGGGCCCTCCGTACTTCGGCGTGCTGGCCGAGTGCGACCTGCTGGTCGTAGGGCCATATCTCATCTTCCTGACGAGTCAGGAGAACATCGCGAACGGCCAGCCCGTCGACTGGATCGTCGCCTTCGCCCCCCGCACCGGCCACTCCGTCGCCAAGTTCGAAGGCCGGGAACTGCAGAAGGTCGTCCCCGTTCGCGCCAGCGGTGAGAACCTGATCCTCTACCGTGCCGAAGGCTTCGCCAACCCCGCCGCCGTGGTGAGCTGGAACCCTCGTACGGACAAGGAGACGCCGTACCTCCTCTTCGAGGTCCCGGGCACCGGGGACTGGCAACCGAGCAACCCGGGCGAAACGCGTATCGTCTGCGAACAGGGTCACGTCTTCTTCTCCCGGCGCACGCTCAGGGCCGACGATGACTCTCCCAAGGACCCTGTGCCGTCCCTGTTCGGCATCGGTAGCGCCGGGTTGAAGCACTGAGGCAGCGGCGAGGGGCGGTACGCATGCATACCGCCCCTCGCCGCAGATCCGCCCCTACGCGGTTCCCTCTTCCCCTGCCGGCGAGGGCCCGCCGTTGTGCTGCACCGGCTCGAGGTCGAACTCGCCATCCCGAGCACCGAGCACAAAGGCCCGCCACTCCGCCTCCGTATAGCGCAGCACGGTGTCGTGGTCGAGCGACGACCGCATGGCTACGGCACCCTCCGGCAGGTATGCGATCTCGACCCGCTCCTCATGCTCCTCGGTACCAGGGGCGCAGTGCCACTCGACGTCAGAGATGTCGAGGGCGTACAGCTCGTCCCGCTCGCGCTCTTTACGCGCCTTGATTTCCTCAGCCGTCTCGGCCATGCCGCAGCGACCCCTTCCTGGTGTGCGAACGCTGTGCCGCTCACAGTACGTGTCACGGTAATGGCACGCCGAACTCCCCTGGCGGGCCTTTGCAGTTGGAAGGGCCATGTCGAGTGACTAGAGTGGCTGCGTGTACCACGTTCGTGGTACCGCACGGGGGCGGTGCGACGCTGCGGCTATGCGTAGCGCGCAAGCGCAGCAGGTCTTGCCCGCCAGGAGAGCCGGGACATGAGCCCGGGTGGACCCGTCGCGGTGGTGAAAGTCACCGCCGCTTCCAAGAAGAGGGCGAGACAACGCATGGCGCAGGGGCAGGCGCACAGCAAGCATGAGCTGACGAAGCTTGCGAACGACATCCGCGACTTCCACACTCAGGTGAGCGAGCGCGTGACGTCGCTGAATCGAGTCGTGGACATGGTCCAGGCCGGCTGGAAAGGCGCCGCGGGCAAGGAGTTCGACACGGTCCAGCAGGGCGTGAACAAGAACCTCAAGAAACTGCAGGACGACCTTGTCGATCTCGAAGAAGCAATGAGGGCGAGCATCGGCGGTTTCACCGACCAGGAGCAGGAGCGCATCGCTCACATCCGGAAGGTGGACAACTCCTACGAGGTCAAGAGCCGCATCACTGACCTTGCCTGAGCCCGACCCATCCACGAGGGAGATTCGCACCATGAGCTTCGATGCCGACCGCACAGCAGTCAACTACGACACCGTCACCCAGGCCGCGAGCGATGTCCGCAGCACAGCCAAGAGCCTGGCAGAACAGCTTGAGATCCTCATGCGCCGAGTAAAGGCGGTTGCCGAGACGTGGGAGGGCGAGGCGAAGACGGCGTACGGCGAGATTCAGCGGGACAGCAGCGATCAGATGGACCAGATGAGCCACAAGCTCGCCCGCATCGCCCAGCTCCTCGACGAGTCGGTCATCGGCTACCAGGACACCGACAAGGGCAACGCGGCGCGGTTCAGGATGCTCATGGGCTGAGCCTCTGCAGGGACTGAGAGAGGGAGACGACGCCGGACGCCGTCTCTCTCTTCTTGTCTCAGCTGCCGTCCAGTTCCTGACTCAGACCCGCACTCTCAGAGCATGACAACTGCTTGGCAAGCTTGTATGACGCTTCGTTCAGCAATTCCATGTTGCCCTTGTACGACACTTTCCCCCGGCTCGCCGGTGCGTACCAGAAGTCTGTCTGGACCACTCGGGCCCGCCGCTTGTCAGCAGGAGCCTTCGAAGGCTGGCACGTGAAGTACAGTCGCGCGCCCAGAGTAGTAGCCCAGGCGCGCAAGCCCACCTTGAAGTAGACGTTGCCATGGAGGAGCTTGTTCGGTGCCGGTGGGAGCGTGGACAGCACCTTGAATGAGAACCCGATCCGCTGATCGTTACGCACGTTCTCGGGCTCGATGGTGCAGAGGTCGTGGCGACTTTCGGCAGGCGGCCCTGTAAATTCCTTCGAAACGTTCTCCGGCATGTCGAATTTCCCCGTCGAGGGGCTGCTCGAGAACTCTTTTGTCGCTGCGATCGCCTCCAAAGCGTGGGCCCCCGTTTCCGACAGGCCACCGCACACTTCTCGAGCAGACTGGAAATCGTTGCCTTGATGGTCCGTTCCACCGGAGCATCCGGTGGTGAGGGCAATCCCGACTACGACCGTGCACCATGCAGATTTCATTGGATGTGCGCTACGATCCTGAGGCATCGAATCAGTCCGTATCTGTCAAGTCGCTCTCGCTGACGCCAGAGTTATATCCTTGCTCCATGGCCGTTTTGGTGTGGTGATACCAAGACGTGTCTTTGAGCTCCGGATGAGCCGCCAGATATGCAGACAACGGACTCATCGCCCTCGTCTGAGCGTTCCCGATGAAATCTGTGCGACTCTTTATCTCTTGCCTGTCCAGCTTGTCGTTATAGGCGTCTTCTTGCCGTCTGACTTCCTGGTCGATGGCGACGCTCTCGTGCGTCTCAATAGCACCGCCAATTCCCTCGACCAGTCCGGGAACCACGAAGGAAACTGCCTTTCCGGCACCTTCGAGAGGGAGAGTGGCAAGAGAAACTCCGGAACTGACGGACGTGCTCACCCCGTACTTCTTCCACTCGGCAGCGTCACTCAGGGCGTCGCTGTAGTCGTCACTCTTGTCCTGGTAGTTGTCATTGATCCCGGTCATGCGTGCCTGGTCGAGTGCGCCGCTGACCTTCGTGCCGGTGCCCAGGATGGTCGACAGCGAGTCGTCCGGGTGACCGTGGGCCTTGAGGGCGCCGACGGTGAACTCCTGTTGAGCCGAAGACATGATGTCGTACGAGACCTTGTGCTGCCCCAGCGTGTTGAGGAAGCTCAGGGACGTCTGATGACCGAGGTTCATATGTCCCGGTCCGTGGTGCTCGAACGCCTGGTCGCTGAGGGAGCGGAACCCCGGGTCGTCACCGAAATTGGAGAGGGACCAGTTGAGGTCGTCGATGTAGGCGGCTCCCATGACCCCCAGGCTGTTCCCGACACCTGGTCGATCCTTGATGTAGTGCGGATCCTCTCCGACCTGTTTGACCACCTGCCCCATGATGTTTGCGGTGGTGTCGTCCCGGTGGACGCCGTCCGCCATCTGGTCGTACGGCACGCCCAGCGTCGCAGCCTGGAGCGCGTGGCCCAGTTCGTCGTATCCGAAGCCGCGCTGATCGCCGGCCGTTGTGTTGGCGTTGAACCAGTCCCGGTCCACCATGAGGTACTTCAGATCGGGATCGATCTTGTCTGACCCCTTCGCCCAGTCCTCCGAGTAGAAGAGTTCCTTCGCCGCCTCCGGGTTGTGACCGAGGGATTCCATGTAGCCGGCCATGGGATCCTGGCCGTAGTCGTTTCCGGAATCGAAATTGAGGCAGGGAAATTCGTCACCTGGCGCCCGCCAGAGATCGGCTGGCTTCTCGCCCTTGTGTTCCTTTTCAAACCCGATGAGCCCATGACCGTAGTCGTTGAGGAACTTGTCATCGTAGGATCCGTAGCGCATCAGGCTGCTCATGACCTGGAACCCGTACGGCCCTTCATATCGGCCGGGTCTGCCCATGTCCATGTACTCGACCTGCTTACCGCCGAGCGAGATTATATTTTTCTTCCAGTCATTCATCGCCTGACTGTGCGAGTGCGAGGCGGTCGCGAGAGTAAAGCTCAGCGACTTCTGAATATTGGCCGATTCCTTGGTTTGGGCGTCCCCGTTCTGCCTGCGGTCGGCAATCCTCGTCCACAGCTCGAGTGTGCCCTTTCCGCCAAGGTGGGTGGCGAATTTCTCAGCGAATTCCGGATCACCTTCGTGCCGTGACATGAGGGTGTTGATCCGTTTGAGCATCTCAGGGTCGAGCTGGTCTCCGGAACCGGCGAGAAACAGCTTGCTGCGCTTGCCCGTCAACTTCTCGAGTTCCTTGAGGTCCTTCTCCGCCTGCTCATGACCCTTCTTGGCGGAAGCGATGCTCTTGTACGCGGAAGAGTCAAATCCCTTCTTCCGTCCGTTGTGATCCTGACTCAACGCCCATGAGAGCGTGTCGTCGGCATCCTGCGCTGCTGAAAGATGGCTCTGGATACTCGCCCGATAGGCCTGGATCGTGTCCTGATAGCCCTTGTTCATGAAGCCGACGTTTTCGGTACCCTCAGGGGGGTCAAAATACACGTCCCCGTTCGAATTGATCGAGAGGTACTTGTCCGATTCGACATCGTGCTTCAGTTGGCGCAGCTTCGACTGTGCGCCGGTGAAGATCTCGTGGGCGTCGCTGAGCAGCTTGTACACGTCGTCGGCTTCGTCACCTGCGGCGTCCAACTGCTTCTCGACCACCTTGAGTTTTTCGGTGGCGGCGGTTGCTGCTTCCCCGTCCCAGTCTGCCCCCTGCAGGTCCTTCTCGACGGTGTTCCGATATTTTGTGGCGGCATCTCTGAAATGCTTGGGAGTCTTCTTCCAGCTGTCGACGGCTCCTGACAGTTCAGAGAAGTCTGCTTCGATCAGCGTCTTGAAATCCAGCATGGCGCGGTCTCGGGCCTTCTAGTGAAGTGTCGGTTGTTCGCGGTGGTGTCGGGCCTTCTCTTTTTGCTCCCGCGCCGCGTAGTCCTGTGCGCTCAAACGGAGGGCGCCGGCGACGTCCTTCTCCAGCAGCCCCTGCACGTACGCCATCTGCCCGCGCCATCGAGCGGTGAATGTGGAGAATGCCGATGCCGACTTGAAGCCCTTAAGGCTGCCGCCCACTTGATCGGTGTCCTTCATGGCGGAGTTGTCCGCAGCGGCGAAGTCGTGCCGCACGTGGTCCGCCTTCTGTGCCCGCCCGCTCAGAACGCTGGAGGTGACGACGAGTTTCTTGCCGCCCCCGCTTCCGAAGTCGGCGGGCAGATGATTCAGCTGCATACTGCTGTGCTGGCGAGCCGCGGCATTGGTTCGGGCCTGCCCCCACAACTCATCGAACGATGACATGACTGTCCTCTCGGCTGACACCTACGCTGGTCGAGTACCTGGTGCAGTCTCATGACCGCGGCTCCGGGGCGTGCGGTGCGTCGTCCTGCGACGGTGAGCCGGCTGCGCCGCCCTGAGCTGCACCGGGAACCGGGGCCTGCAGGAGCGGTTGAGGGTGCGGGCGGTATGCCGGCGGTGCGACCGGATCGAAAGCGGCCCGGCGATGGCGTTTGCGGACGGTCAAGACGGTGACGGCGGTACCGAGAAGTGCCGCGGCAGCGACACCCAGACAGGTCCAGAGGATTCCACTCCCACTGCCACTCGTCTCGGTGGCCGCGGCGCGTGGTTCCTCGTTCGTCTTGTCAGCCCCGGTTCCCTGGGGCGGTGTGGATGCCTTGGGCGTGGGGGCCGAGGTTGCCGAGGCTGCCAGATCAGGCAGCGGATATTCGTCTGCGGGACCGGGGTCGCCCGGAGACTTGAGCGCGACTCGGGGCCTGACGCCGCCGTAGCCGACGTAGTCACTCCTCTTCTCGCCCCCGGTCGGTTTGCTGGCCGTGTTCAGCATGACTCGGAGGACCTGGTTGTTGGTCCAGCCGGGGTGATTGGACCAGATGAGAGCCGCCGACGCTGAGGCGATGGCGGTCGCGTCACTCGTGCCCTTCGACTTGCAGATCTCACTACCACCCAGGCAGGCGTGAATCATGTCCACACCCGGTGCCACCAGGTCGACCTGAGGCCCTCTTTGCGAGAAGGAGGCCACCTTGGCGTTCTCGTCAGCGGCTCCGACACCCACGACTCCGGGAGTGGCTGCCGGGTATTCGCGCAAGTTCGATGTGTCGCCGTTGTTGCCGACCCCGGCGAACAGCAGTTTTCCCTTGGAGAGTGCGTACTTCACGGCTGACTCCAACTCAGGAGTCTCCACATTGTGTCTGCCAGGTGCGTCGGAACTACCCAGGGACATGTTGATGATCTGAGCGTGACTGTCTGCCGCGTACCGAATAGCTTGGCTCAAAACACGGGAAAACTCTGCCTTGTTGTCGACCTGGCCGTAGCCCTCGGTGGCGTAGCGCATGCGGATGGGAAGGATCTGCGCTCCCGGGGCGAGGCCGTAGGAGCCGTTCACAGCCCCCCGCGCGCCTGTGGCCGCGATGAGTGCCGCGATGCCGGTGCCGTGATTGGCATGGTCCGTGTGCTCGTCGCCGGACAGTCCGGAGTAGTCCCTGCCCTTCAGTACCTGGCCTTTGAGGTCCGCTAGGTGGTCATCCACTCCTGAGTCGATGACCGCCACCGTAATGCCGCGGCCCGTGCTGGTCTTCCACATTTCCGCCGCATGCATGGCGTCGAGGTGCCACTGGCGCGACTGCACGGAATCCGCGTACGCGGGTGTCGCGCCCACACCCACGAGCAGCAGGCCGAGAACACCTGCCGCTGCAGGCAGGAGCCGTAGCGCCAAGTTGTTGTTACGCATGTGCCTTCCTGGGTGTGGAGTCGCGGAAATCATTCGACGACAGGTGGAACCGCCCGGGGGGTGAGGGACGCCCAGGTCTCTTCGTCCTCGACCAGGTAGTCGGGTCGCAGCCCCTGACCCTCTTCGCGGGACTCACTGGACTGAGAGGACGGCCCGACGGCTCCGGTCCGCCCGGTCGACGAGCGACGCGTCGGGCTGGTGCTCTCGGAAGAGCTCCGGACGAGACCCGAGCCGCCCGGCGTGAACGGGCGCCCACTTGCACGGCTCGGTTGATTCTGACGGCTTCCGATGACTCCACCCGTCTCCGAGGCCAGACGCCGGCCGCCGGACGACCCCCTGGCCGAACCCGGTGTGCCTCCTGCGGGGGCACCCGTCGCGCCGCCACGTGGCATTCCGGTTGTCCCCGTTCGGCCCTGAACGTTCTCGTTGCCAATGACCGTTCCGCGCGGAAGGCTGTTCTGCGGCCGACCGGGGCCGGCCGCTACCGGACGGCCTCCCATGATCCCGGTCTCTCGCGGCATGCCTGGAACTCGGCCCATCGCAGTGCCCTTGGGTGACCCCGCCTGAGGGAGCTGGGAGGGCAAGGGAAGGGGGCGCAGCGGGGACGGAGTTGGTACACGTTGGCCGCTGCTGACTACAGGGGGCAGGTCGGTCTGGCCGGACGGAGGAAGCCCTCGGTGCGGCAGTCCGGGTTCCGGCGCGTTGGGTCCCGCGGGGCTCGGTGAGGCTGGATGGGGCAGCGTACCGGCCCCGTCTATCTCCATGTCGACTGGACGAGACGGGAGGACGTCCCCGCTCGTGACGTCCGGTGCGGGGACGGGACGAGATGTGGCATGGGCAGCGCCTGGCAGGGCGGTTCCGTGATGACCGGACACGCTCGTGTCTGCGTGGGCGCCTGTGGCAGTCCTTGACGGTGTCGCGGACCCGCTCGAACCCGCAGAGATGTGATCCAGGTCCCCGAACCACTCCTTGGAGTCCAAATGGTCAGCCGGAGGAGAAAACGTGGGCGGCGGCACACTGTTCACTTCCTGGGCCGAGAATTCGTACGTCTGCGCCAGCTTCCGCATCTGCTGGATGGCCTCGCCCCGAGCCGCGTCGATGCGCTGCTGGGCCGTCGAGGCGTCGGTTCTGGCCGTCTGGGCCAGTTTCTGGGCCTCGGGGTCATTGTGGGCGCCCGATTCCTTGGCCGCCGCGATGGTGGCGTGGGCGTTGGACAGGTCCTTCTTGGCCTGAGTGGTCTCCGACGTGTCCGGCATGGCCGCCTTCGCCTCGGAGATGGCCTGCGACACCGTCCCCATCCAGTGGGACGCGACTTCGGCGTACTGGCCGAGGCGCAGGGTGGCGCCGGCCGTCTGACCGCCCCAGTCCCGGAACGCGTCGCCCCCCTCGCCCTGCCACTCGAGGCCCTTGACGTGTTTCATGAGGTCGTCGCCGATCTTGGAGATCGTGGACGCGGCCTTGGACAGCTTGGTGGAGAGGTGCGACGCACCGGACGTACTCGCGGATTCGAGCATGGCCGCGAGCTGCTCATGCGTCATCGACTCGAAATCGGTGCGGGCGAGATGCGGCTCGGGCCTCTTCGGATGTCCGCCCATCACCAGTCCCTCGTTCCTTCCGAGCCGGACGTGGTCGGCGCGGTCGGCTGCTGGGCGTACGGGTCCCGGTCAGCGTCGTAGTACCTCTCCGCCTCCGCGTTGATCTCCTTCATCCGTGCCTTGATGCCGTCGTCGAGGTTCTGGTAGCCCACCCGCGATGCGTGCACCGCCAGCCCCATGCCTTCGATCTGTGCACCGAGCGCCTTGGACAGGTTCTCCAACTCGTCGTGGACGAGGGTGTACGAGTCGTAGAGGAACTGTGCCTCCTTGAAATCGGAGGAGCCCAGTTGGGCGCGGGTCAGCCGGTCCTGGCCCACCTTGCCGGGAGCCGCCTCCGACTTGTCCAGCTCGAGGAGCAGTTCGTCGACGCGCTTCTTGAAGCTCTTCATGGCGCTGTGCTGGATGTCCAGCGCCTTCTGAGGGTTCACATCGGACAGAGTGTCGAAGGACTTGCCCGTGTCCGGCGCGCCTCTCCCGCCGCCGCCCCCGCTGGAACTCACCTCGGACGCCTCCCCGTTCCCCGTTTTCCCCGCTGGCTCCGTTCATCGAACGGAGGAATGATTCGATCGATCACTTTAGTGCCGTTGCGGCAGCAACCCCACCTGAATCAGCGACGATCCGCGCTTGCGGGACACGAACACGCCACGTCCCGGTGGCATCGGGCGGCCCCGGACGTTGCCCAGGATGTCGCCTTCGCTCGGATCACCGGACAGGACCACACCTTGGGCCCCCAGCTCCTTCACACGCTGCATGAACGACTCGTACATGGCCCGGGAGGCCCCGGCGGCGCTGCGGGCGATGATGAACTTGACGCCCACGTCGCGAGCGAACGGCAGGTGATCGACGAGCTGCCCGAGCGGGTTGCCGGATCCGGCGGCCACCAGCTCGTAATCGTCGACGATGACGAACAACTGCGGGCCGCTCCACCAGCTGCGGTCACGCAGCTCCTGCGGGGTGATGTCCGGCTTCGGCGTCCGCATCTCCATGAACTGTCGTATCGCGTCCATGTGGACCTGCATCGCCGACGCCATCGGCGCGTACTCGAGGAGGTGCTCCTCCGACACCGTCTCCAGCATGCTGCGCCGGTAGTCGCCGACGACGATGCGGGCCTCGGCCGGCGTGTACCGCTCCGTGATCTGCTTCGCGATGAGCCGCAGCAGGTTCGTCTTGCCCGACTCGCTCTCGCCGAAGACCAGGAAGAACGGATCGCTGTCGAGGTCGACGAAGACCGGTTCCAGGTTGGCCTCGTCGATGCCGATCGCGATGCCGTGCTGCGGGAACTCGAAGCCCTTGGGCAACTGGTCCGCGGGCATCTTGCGGGGGAGGAGGCGGACCCCAGGGGCCGCGGGCCCCTGCCAGTTGGCCTTCACCGCTTGGACGAGCTGTGCCGTCGCATCGGACAGGTCGTCCCCCGAGAACGACGAGTCGATGCGTGGCAGGGCCGCCATGAAGTGAAGCTTCTCCGGGACCTGGCCGCGGCCTGGCACGCCGGCCGGCACGTTCATGGCCACCTTGCGGTCGAACTCCGAGTCCATGACGTCACCCAGGCGAAGCTCCAGGCGGCCCAGAACCTGGTCCTTCAGGGCTGCCCGGACCTCCATGTAGCGCGAAGCCGAGATCACGACGTGAACGCCGTAACCGAGACCGCGGCCCGCGATGTCATTGACGATGCCCTCAAGGCCCTCGTAGTCGGCTTTGAAGTTGCCCCAGCCGTCGATGACCAGGAACACGTCGCCCCAGGCCTCGCCCGGCAACTCGCCGGTCGCGCGGCGCCTGCGATACGTGGAGACGGAGTCGATTCCGTTGGCGCGGAAGAACTGCTCGCGGCGGCTGAGGATGCCCGCGACCTCCGCCACCGTCCGGCGGACACGCTCGGGATCGAGGCGGGATGCCACGCCGCCCACATGGGGCAGGTCGGTCAGCGAACTCAGGCCGCCTCCGCCGAAGTCCAAGCAGTAGAACTGCGTCTCGTGCGGAGTGTGCGTGAGCGCGAACGATGCGACCAGCGTGCGCAGAATCGTCGATTTACCGGACTGCGGGCCACCCACGACCATCATGTGGCCGGCCGCACCGGAGAAGTCCCGGTACAACACCTCGCGCTTCTGCTCGAACGGCTTGTCGATGAGCCCCAGGGGCACGGTCAGGCCACCCGGGCGCGTGTACTCGGCCGACTGCAGGCCACGCTCGGTGGACACGGACAGCGGTGGCAGCAGTTGGTCGAGTGTGGGAGCCCGGTCCAGCGGCGGCAGCCAGACCTGGTGCGCGGGTACGCCCTGGCCCTCCAGACGCTGTACGACGACATCCAGCACCGTGTCGGCCAGGGCGTCGTCCTCCGGGCGACCGGCCGGCGTCTGAGTCCGGGCCGGGTCGGGCGCCAGGTAGGCCACCGGCACGGGGGGCGCCGTGAAGAGCGCGGGCCGGCGCTCCACCGGCAGGCTGCTCTCCGGGGACTCCGGGCCGTCCGGGCGGTACGCCCCCGACACGTACGCGGCCTTGAAACGCACCATCTCGTCCGTACCGAACTTCAGATACCCGGAACCGGGAACGGACGGAAGGTGGTAGGCGTCCGGCACGCCGAGAGCCGCCCGGGACTCGGCCGCCGAGAAGGTCCGCAAACCGATCCGGTACGACAGATAGGTGTCCAGACCCCGCAGACGGCCCTCTTCCAACCGCTGGGACGCCAGCAGCAGATGCACACCCAGGGAGCGGCCGATGCGGCCGATCTGGATGAACATGTCGATGAAATCGGGTTTCGCCGTGAGGAGTTCGCTGAACTCGTCGATCACCAGAACGAGGGAGGCGAGCGGTTCCAGGGGCGCGCCCGCGGCGCGCGCCTTCTCGTAGTCGTGCACGTTCGCGTAGTTGCCGGCGGCGCGAAGCAGCTCCTGACGGCGCTGCAGCTCGCCACGGATCGCATCACCCATCCGGTCGACGAGGGTCAGATCGTCGGCCAGGTTCGTGATCACCGCGGCCACGTGCGGCATGTGCGACATACCGGCGAAGGTCGCGCCGCCCTTGAAGTCGGCGAGGACGAAGTTCAGCGTCTCGGAGGAGTGGGTGACCGCGAGCCCCAGCACCAGGGTGCGCAGCAACTCTGATTTGCCGGAACCGGTCGCGCCCACGCACAGCCCGTGCGGTCCCATACCGTCCTGCGCGGCCTCCTTGAGGTCGAGCATCACGGGCTGGCCGCCCTCGCCCACGCCGATCGGCACGCGGAGGCGCTCCGGTGTGGAACGCGGCCGCCACGTGCGCGTGACATCCACCGAGCCGGCGTCTCCGAGCCCTAGCAGTTCGGTGAAGTCCAGGTTCGCGAGCAGCGGCTCGTCGTCGTCGCCACCCCCTGTACGCAGCGGAGCGAGTTGGCGGGCCAGGGCCTCCGCGGCCGGCACCGTCAGCCCGTCGGGCACGCCCTCGTAGGCGACACCGCCTCCGGAGTCCAGCCACAGCCGCTCCGGCCGTACCACGACCGACAGGTCGCCCCGCGGCTGGTCGAGATCCCCGGAGACCACCTCGACGATCGTCACTCCCTGGAGGCCCTCCGCGGCGGCGAACGCCGAGGTGGGCGGAACGATGCCGCCGTCAAGGACCACCAGGACGTGCGGCTGGTCCAGCAGAGGCTGGCCGTTCCGGCTGAACCGGGGCCGGCCGTCGAGGCGCCCGGCGAGCAACTGCTCCAGCTCGCCCAGATCGTCCCCGAACAGGCGACGCGTACCCGCTCCGTCGAACTGCCCGGTCAGCTGACAGTGCGGCAGCCACTTGGTCCAGTCCCAGCGGGCCACGGCCCTCGGTGCGGCGACCACGGCGACGACCAGGTCGTCGGGGGAGTGCAGAGTCGCTGCCTGGGCGACCAGCGCGCGTGCCGCGGACCGGGCGCACTCCGGGTCGCCGGAGACCGTCACGTGGTAGAAGGCCCGCAACGACAGGGCCACCGGCAGCGCGTCCAACTGGCCGTGCACCGCGAGGAATCGCTGCATCGCGCCGGCGCACAGGGGCTCCAGCTCGTCCACGGGCGCCGTCTGCGGCGCCACCAGGGGAGTGGCCAGCTGCTGTGGCCCCAGGCCGATCCGTACCTGCCCGAAGTCCTCGTCCCCGATACGCCGCTCCCATGCCCGGCTGCCCTCGGCGACCACCGACCACAGCTGCTCCGGGGCGGGGTGCAGATACAACTGCGCGTCTCGCTGGCTCAGTGCGGTCCTGCGAACCGTGCGCCTCGTCTGTGCGAGATAGCGGAGATAGTCACGGCGCACATCGGCCATTTGCCCCTGTGTACCCCGTCGGTAGCGGACGATCTGCGAGACCACCATCGCGGCTGTCGACATGAGCATCACGACGCCCATGATCCGCATGACCGGATGGGCGTTCGGCGACGCGAAGTAGAACACCACGGACGAGCCCATGCCGAGGGTGGGCAGGACCTGCATCAGCATGCCCTCCTGCTGCCCGCGCGGCAGCTCCGGAGGAGCCTCCAATTGCAGTTCGTCCGAGGGCACTTCGGGCGGCAGCGCGCGAGGCGGGCGCTTGATGACGATATGGCTCACCGGAGCACCAATCCCCTTGGGCGGACGATCGGTTGAGCACCGGCACCCCCGTGGCGACGGTCGTCCTCCGCTGGTCGCGATCCTACTTGTCACCGCTGACACCACCTGCCGGTAGGGTGACGCGCGCAGCGTGCGCATCCGCGAACAGGGGGTCAGTGAAGGTGAGTACGACCGCGGCGACGGGGTTCTGCAGAGTCACCGTCGTGGCACCCGACAGCAGGATCGACGTGGCGCTCCCGATGGACATGGGCGTCGCCGACATCTATCCGGAGATCCTCCGGCTGACCGGTCAGACGCAGCCGGTCGGCACCCCCACCGGGTATCACCTGGTGCGCCGCGACGGCCGGGTCCTCGACGGAGCGCGGACCCTCGCCGACGAACGCGTCCTCGACGGCGAGGTGCTCGGCCTGCGGCCCTTCGCCGAGTCCCTCCCGCCCGCCGTCTACGACGACGTGTCGGACGCCGTCGCCTCCGCGGTCGTACGGGACCGGCACCTCTGGAGCGACGATCTGCTGCGCATCGGCGGACTGGCGGGTGGCGCGCTGATGTTGCTGATGTGCGGCTTCGTCCTTTGGTACGCCGATCCCCTCCGCCACGACATGCACGGTCTGCCGGGCATCATCGCCGGGGGTCTCGGTGTGCTGCTGACCGCGTTCGCCGGCGTACGCGTGCGGGTGTACGCCGACCGGGTTGCAGCCGTCGCCGTGGGACTCGGGGCGCTGCCCCTCCTGATGATCGCGGGTTCCGGGCTGGTCGCGCCCCAGGACGGACAGGGACCCGGGAAACTGCAGTTCATGCTGGGGTGCGTTGCCGTACTCGTCGCCTCGGTAGTGCTCGTCGTGCTCACGCCCGGGGGCGATGCCCCCTTCGTGGCCGCCTGCTTCCTCGCGACGGCCGGCACCGTGACCACTTTCGTGGCCATTCTCTCCGAGGCCTCGGCGACCGCCGCCGCGGCGGTGTGCTCCCCGGCCGCCATCGGTCTGACCGCCTTCCTGCCCAGCCTCTCGGCGCGCTTCGCACGGCTGCCCATCGGCTACGCCTCACCGCATTCGGCGAGCCAGGGGGACTTCGATCCCGACCCCACGCAAGGCGCGGACACCGATCCGCTCGACGCGGAGCGTGTCGCGGCGCAAGCCCGGCGTGGGCACGAGATGCTGCTGGGCCTGGTGGCCGGCACGGCGGCCCTGGTGGTCGCCTCCGCCGCGGTCCTCGGCTTCTCGGACACCCTCTGGGGTCAGCTGCTGGCACTCGCCACCGGTCTGGCCATGCTGATCCGCGCACGCCTGTTCCGCTACACGACCCAGGTGGCCTGCGTCCTGGTCGCCGGCCTGGCGGCCGTCGCGCTGCTGCTGCTCGGTCTCGCTCTGAACCCGCCCGCGGACGCCGTCGTGGACATGGTCCTGCACCACGACCGGGGTGCGCTGGACCTGCGCACAGCGTGGCTCACGGCCTCGATCGCCGCGGCCGCCCTGTTGATCACCGCGATCGGGCTGACCGTCCCGCGCAAGGGCCTGTCCCCGTTCTGGGGCCGCTTCCTGGACCTGGCCGAGGGGACGGTACTGCTCGCGCTGGTGCCGCTCTGCCTCGCTACCCTCGGCGTTCTCAGCACCGTCCGTTCCCTGACCGGCTGACCTCCGCGTCGCCGGTCGTTCCCCGGGCGTACCGGGGGCCGGACGGACGCGCCGCTAGTCCCTGGTACTCTGAGTGACGCCCGCATGTGTACGCGTCTCCGGAATCCTCTGGAGGCCGCGCCCAGCGCGGATCCCGCCTTCCGGGTCACGGAAGCTCCCGAGACGCAGACCGGGGGCGCTCGGTGGGCACTCACAGACTATGAGGAGTACGCGTGCCGCTCGACGCCGCTACGAAGAAGCAGATCATCACCGAGTTCGGCCAGAAGGAAGGCGACACCGGCTCCCCCGAGGTCCAGGTCGCCATGCTGTCCCGTCGGATCTCCGACCTGACCGAGCACCTCAAGACCCACAAGCACGACCACCACTCCCGTCGTGGTCTGCTGATCCTGGTCGGTCAGCGCCGCCGGCTGCTGCAGTACCTGGCCAAGAAGGACATCCAGCGCTTCCGTGCGCTGGTCGACCGCCTCGGCATCCGTCGCGGTGCGGCGGGCGCCAAGTAAGACGCCGTGAAGGGGGCGGTTCCCGGTGAAGATCCGGGGACCGCTCCCTTTGCCGTAGGCGGGGCCGTACGCCGAAACGTGCGGAGTGTCACCCACGCTTTGTAGTGTGGTAACGAAACACGCATGACGTAGAACCAGCAAGAGAACGAGGAGAGGCGCACCACGCCGCCGCCGGTCCTCGGTAGTGGCCCCCGGGGGGAAGCGAGCCCCGGGTGCTTCGATCGAAGACCGGCCCGCACCGCACGGCGCGCTTCTCCGCCACCGTCCCCCTGCCACACGGGCAGCCGAGGGACGAAAGACGACTAAGTAACGGAGAAAACGCTAGTGGAGAACGAGACCCACTACGCCGAGGCCGTCATCGACAACGGCGCCTTCGGCACCCGCACCATCCGCTTCGAGACGGGCCGCCTGGCCAAGCAGGCCGCCGGCTCCGCCGTGGCGTACCTGGACGACGACACCATGGTGCTGTCGGCCACCAGCGCCGCCAAGCACCCCAAGGAACAGCTCGACTTCTTCCCCCTGACGGTGGACGTCGAGGAGCGGATGTACGCCGCCGGCAAGATCCCCGGCAGCTTCTTCCGCCGTGAGGGCCGGCCCTCCGAGGACGCCATCCTCACCTGCCGCCTCATCGACCGCCCGCTGCGCCCGTCCTTCAAGAAGGGCCTGCGCAACGAGATCCAGGTCGTCTGCACGGTCATGGCGCTCAACCCCGACCACCTGTACGACGTCGTCGCGATCAACGCCGCGTCCGCGTCCACGCAGCTGGCCGGCCTGCCCTTCTCCGGCCCGATCGGCGGCGTCCGCGTCGCGCTGATCCGCGGCCAGTGGGTCGCGTTCCCGACCCACAGCGAGCTCGAGGACGCCGTCTTCGACATGGTCGTCGCCGGCCGTGTCCTGGAGGACGGCGACGTCGCGATCATGATGGTCGAGGCCGAGGCCACCGACAAGGCCATCAAGCTGGTCGAGGGCGGCTCCGACGCGCCGACCGAGGAGGTCGTCGCCGCCGGTCTGGACGCCGCGAAGCCCTTCATCAAGGTCCTGTGCAAGGCCCAGGCCGACCTCGCCGCCAAGGCCGCCAAGCCGACCGGCGAGTTCCCGATCTTCCTGGACTACCAGGACGACGTCCTGGAGGCGCTCACCGCCGCCGTCCGCCCCGAGCTGGCCCAGGCGCTCACCATCGCCGGCAAGCAGGAGCGCGAGGCCGAGCTGGACCGCGTCAAGGGACTGGCCGCCGAGAAGCTCCTGCCGGAGTTCGAGGGCCGCGAGAAGGAGATCTCCGCCGCGTACCGCTCGCTGACCAAGTCCCTGGTCCGTGAGCGTGTCATCAAGGAGAAGAAGCGCATCGACGGCCGCGGTGTCACCGACATCCGCACGCTGGCCGCCGAGGTCGAGGCCATCCCGCGGGTGCACGGTTCCGCGCTGTTCGAGCGTGGCGAGACCCAGATCCTGGGCGTCACCACCCTCAACATGCTCCGTATGGAGCAGCAGCTGGACACCCTTTCCCCGGTGACCCGCAAGCGCTACATGCACAACTACAACTTCCCGCCGTACTCCGTGGGTGAGACGGGCCGCGTCGGCGCCCCCAAGCGCCGCGAGATCGGCCACGGCGCCCTCGCAGAGCGCGCGCTGGTGCCGGTGCTGCCCACGCGTGAGGAGTTCCCCTACGCGATCCGCCAGGTGTCCGAGGCCCTCGGCTCCAACGGTTCGACGTCCATGGGCTCGGTCTGCGCCTCCACCATGTCGCTGCTGAACGCCGGTGTGCCGCTGAAGGCCCCCGTCGCCGGTATCGCCATGGGCCTGATCTCCCAGGAGATCGAGGGCGAGACGCACTACGTCACCCTCACCGACATCCTCGGTGCGGAGGACGCCTTCGGCGACATGGACTTCAAGGTCGCCGGCACCAAGGAGTTCGTGACCGCCCTCCAGCTCGACACCAAGCTGGACGGCATCCCGGCCTCCGTCCTGGCCGCCGCCCTCAAGCAGGCCCGTGACGCCCGCCTCCACATCCTCGACGTGATGATGGAAGCGATCGACACGCCGGACGAGATGTCCCCGAACGCTCCGCGGATCATCACCGTGAAGATCCCGGTCGACAAGATCGGTGAGGTCATCGGCCCCAAGGGCAAGATGATCAACCAGATCCAGGAGGACACCGGCGCCGACATCACGATCGAGGACGACGGCACCATCTACATCGGCGCGGTCGACGGTCCCTCCGCCGAGGCGGCCCGCACCACGATCAACGGCATCGCCAACCCGACGATGCCCGAGGTCGGCGAGCGCTACCTGGGTACGGTCGTGAAGACGACCACCTTCGGCGCGTTCGTCTCCCTGCTGCCCGGCAAGGACGGTCTGCTGCACATCTCGCAGATCCGCAAGCTCGCCGGCGGCAAGCGCGTGGAGAACGTCGAGGACGTGCTCGGCGTGGGCCAGAAGGTCCAGGTCGAGATCGCCGAGATCGACTCCCGCGGCAAGCTCTCCCTGATCCCCGTGATCGAGGGCGAAGAGGGCGACGAGACGAAGAAGGACGAAGCCGCCAAGTGACGTCCCGTGGCTTCAGGGCGACGGCCCGCACCTCTTCGGAGGCGCGGGCCGTCGCCCGTACCCAAACCCTGATCAAGGGCGAGAACGGCATCGGCACGGTCCGCCGCACGACGCTCCCCGGTGGCCTGCGCATCGTCACGGAGACGCTGCCCTCCGTGCGCTCGGCGACCTTCGGCATCTGGGCCCACGTCGGCTCGCGCGACGAGACCGCGACGCTGAACGGTGCCACGCACTACCTGGAGCACCTGCTCTTCAAGGGCACCGCCAAGCGCAGCGCCCTGGACATCTCCGCCGCCCTCGACGCCGTCGGCGGCGAGATGAACGCGTTCACGGCGAAGGAGTACACGTGCTACTACGCGCGCGTGCTCGACACCGACCTGCCGCTCGCCATCGACGTCGTCTGCGACATGCTCACCGGCTCGCTGATCCGGGAGGAGGACGTCGACGTCGAACGCGGCGCGATCCTCGAAGAGATCGCGATGACCGAGGACGACCCCGGCGACTGCGTGCACGACCTGTTCGCGCACACCATGTTCGGTGACAACGCCCTCGGCCGCCCGGTCCTCGGCACGGTCGACACCGTCAACGCCCTCACCGCCGACCGCATCCGCCGCTTCTACAGGAAGCACTACGACCCCACCCACCTCGTGGTCGCCTGCGCCGGCAACATCGACCACGCCAAGGTCGTACGACAGGTGCGCGCGGCCTTCGAGAAGGCGGACGCCTTCCGCGGCGCCGACGCGAGCCCCCTCGGCCCGCGCGAGGGCAGCCGTACGATCCGCACGGCCGGCAAGGTCGAGCTGCTCGGCCGCAAGACCGAGCAGGCGCACGTCGTCCTCGGGATGCCCGGCATCGCCCGCACCGACGAGCGCCGCTGGGCGATGGGCGTCCTCAACACCGCCCTCGGCGGCGGCATGTCCTCCCGCCTCTTCCAGGAGGTCCGGGAGAAGCGCGGTCTCGCCTACAGCGTGTACTCGTACACCTCCGGCTTCGCCGACTGCGGACTGTTCGGCGTGTACGCCGGCTGCCGCCCCAGCCAGGTGCACGACGTGCTGCGGATCTGCCGGGACGAACTCGCGCACGTCGCGGAGAACGGTCTGACCGATGAGGAGATGAGCCGCGCCGTCGGCCAGCTCCGGGGCTCCACCGTCCTGGGTCTGGAGGACACCGGCGCGCTGATGAACCGCATCGGCAAGAGCGAGCTGTGCTGGGGCGAGCAGATGTCCGTCGACGACATGCTGACCCGGATCGCGGCGGTCACCCCGGACGAGGTCCGCTCGGTCGCCCGCGACATCCTGGGACAGCGGCCCTCGCTGTCGGTCATCGGCCCGCTGAAGGACAAGCAGGCCGCACGGCTCGGCGACGCCGTCGCCTGAACCCCCTCCGGTAAGGAAGCAGGAACATGAGCAAGCTGCGCGTGGCGGTCCTCGGTGCCGGGGGCCGGATCGGATCCGAGGCCGTCAAGGCCGTCGAGGCCGCCGAGGACATGGAGCTGGTCGCCGCCCTCGGCCGGGGCGACAAGCTGGAGACCCTGGCGGAGACCGGCGCCCAGGTCGCCGTCGAGCTGACCACCCCCGCCTCCGTCATGGGCAACCTCGACTTCTGCGTGCGCCACGGCATCCACGCGGTCGTCGGCACGACGGGCTGGACCGATGACCGCCTCGCGCAGCTCGGGGGCTGGCTCGCCCAGTCCCCGGAGACCGGTGTGCTCATCGCACCGAACTTCTCCATCGGTGCCGTCCTGACCATGAAGTTCGCCCAGATCGCCGCGCCGTACTTCGAGTCCGTCGAGGTCGTCGAACTGCACCACCCCAACAAGGTCGACGCCCCCTCCGGCACCGCCACGCGCACCGCCCAGCTCATCGCCGAGGCCCGCCGCGCCGCGGGGACGGCTCCGGCGCCGGACGCCACCGTCACGGCCCTGGACGGCGCCCGTGGCGCCGACGTCGACGGCGTCCCCGTGCACGCCGTACGGCTGCGCGGCCTGCTGGCCCACCAGGAGGTGCTGCTCGGCGCCGAGGGCGAGACCCTCACCGTGCGGCACGACTCCCTGCACCACAGCAGCTTCATGCCGGGCATCCTGCTCGGCGCGCGCCGCGTGGTGTCCACCCCGGGCCTCACCTTCGGCCTGGAACACTTCCTGGACCTGGGCTGACCGGTACCCGAACATGCGCGCGAAGATCACCTACCTCGTCACGGCCGCCGTCCTCGTCTTCTACTTCGTCCTGGTCGGCAGCCGCGGCGTCATGCTCATCCAGTCCGGCACGCTGGTCACCGTCACCTTCGGGGTCGCGGTACTGATCCTGCCGGTCATCGGCCTGTGGTTCCTGTGGAAGAACACCCAGTTCGTCCGCCGGGCCAACCAGCTCGCCGCCGAACTCGACGCCGAGGGCGGACTGCCGGTCGATGAACTCAAGCGGCTGCCCAGCGGCCGTATCGACCGCGATTCGGCCGACGAGGTCTTCGCCAGGCGCAAGGCCGAGACGGAGGCCGCGCCCGACGACTGGCGCAGCTGGTTCCGGCTCGCCGTCGCCTACCACGACGCCCGCGACACACCTCGCGCCCGCAGGGCGATGCAGCGCGCCATCGCCCTGCACGACGGCAGGGCCGTACCGGCCTGACCCCGGCCGCGCCCGGCCGGGAACGCGGCGGCGGCGTGACGAGGGTCAGCCGCGCCGGTGTTCCGCCGCCCACGCCTCCACCGTGTCCGCCGCCCGGTCGAACGCCGTGAACCGGCCCAGGAAGTCGAGGTCGTGCGTCGTCAGCAGCGGCGGCGTGTCCTCGGCCGGCCGGTCCTTGCGCACGAGCGTCAGCGCCTGACCCTGCACCGTGCGCGGCAGCCCCAGCCAGCGCACCGGCTGCTGAGCGGTCCGCACCGAGACGACCCGCGGCCACGGGACCGTACGCGTCACCAGCAGGCCGACACGACGCAGGCCCCGCGCGCTCACCCACACGCCCATGCGCAGCAGCCGCAGCGCGCCGGCGATGACCAGCAGGGCCACCGCCAGGACGATGCCGGCGGACGTCATCGAACCAGTCAGGACGATGAGGACGGCCGCGAACAGCACGAACGAGGCGAGCAGCAGACCCAGCGCGGCGACCGCCACCCGCCACGGGCCGGGCCGGTAGGGACGGCGCCAGCGGTCACGGTCGGCGTACGGCAGCGCGCTCTCGGCCGCCGTCTCGAAGGAGCGGTCGGCCGTCAGGAAGGGCAGGGGCACGGCTGGTCCTCACTCGATCCACGCTCTGGGCTGTGCCCGGTGAGGCTATCCGTCCGCTTCCCCGCTCACCAGCCTTGGACGGCCGGAAGGGTCAGCGCCCCGTGCCGACGCCCCGGTCAGCGCCCCTGCGCATGCCCTTGGGACGCCTGGGATTGCTGCGCCGGCGTACTGGACGGCGTCGACAGCGCGGGCATGCCGAGGACCAAGGAGCCCACCAGCCCGGCGACGATCGTCAGACCCAGCAGCCAGCGCCCGGCTATCTGCCCGGCGGACGCCCGCGCGCGCGGCGGGGGAGTGACATTGCTGCTGAACCTGTCGGCCTCGGCGACGAAGGCGAAGGGTACGGGCTCGCGCCGGGTGAACATCTCGGGTGCGTCTCCTCTCGGGGGTCGAACGACCGACCCTCACCGGTACAGACGATCGAGTGACACAAAAGGTGCCCATGTCCGAAAAAATCCGCGGCAAGGACACGGTTCGGGCGTTGTCAGGGGTGCCCCGTACAGTGGGCGCGAACCTTGAGAAGTGATGGGAAGGACCCCCCACCGTGACCGGCATCCCGGACGACGAGTTCAAGATCGACCTGCGCAGCGATGTCACCGTTGAGCTGGTCAAACACAGCGCGGCCGACGCCGACGTGCTCTTCGCGGCCCGTGTGTCGACCGTCGGGGAGCAGTCCCTGGACGAGCTGGGCAAGGACCCCGAGCGCTCCAAGGGCCTGATCAACTACCTGATGCGGGACCGGCACGGCAGCCCCTTCGAGCACAACTCGATGACCTTCTTCGTCAGCGCCCCGATCTTCGTCTTCCGCGAGTTCATGCGGCACCGCGTCGGCTGGTCGTACAACGAGGAGTCCGGCCGCTACCGGGAGCTGCAGCCGGTCTTCTACGTCCCCGACACCTCCCGCAAGCTCGTCCAGCAGGGCCGCCCCGGCAAGTACGTCTTCGTCGAGGGCACCGAGGAGCAGCACGATCTGGTGAACCGCTCCATGGAGGAGTCGTACCGCCAGGCGTACCGGACGTACCAGGCGATGCTCGCGCAGGGCGTGGCCCGCGAGGTCGCCCGCTCGGTCCTCCCGGTCGGCCTCTACTCGTCGATGTACGCCACGTGCAACGCCCGCTCCCTGATGCACTTCCTCGGCCTGCGTACGCAGCACGAGCTGGCCAAGGTGCCCTCCTTCCCGCAGCGGGAGATCGAGATGGTGGGCGAGAAGATGGAGGCGGAGTGGGCGAAGCTCATGCCGCTCACCTACGCCGCCTTCAACGCGAACGGACGTGTGGCGCCGTAGCGAAGCCCCGTTCCCCCACGCGGAACGCATGTACGGGTCAGCCCCACGAAGTGTCCGTATTGCGGCATTTAGAGAAGTTCATCTAGCCTGATCAAACGGACCCGGCACTGCTTGAACCCCCGAGCAGGCAGTGCCGGGCTCCGCATTTGTCAGGACTTACCCGATACCCCGAGGGCAGACCTCGCGGGGAGCACCGAGTAGCGTGTTACCCATGGCTCCGACCTCGACTCCGCAGACCCCCTTCGGGCGGGTCCTCACCGCCATGGTCACGCCCTTCACGGCGGACGGCGCACTCGACCTCGACGGCGCGCAGCGGCTCGCCGCCCACCTGGTGGACGCAGGCAACGACGGCCTGATCATCAACGGCACCACCGGTGAGTCGCCCACCACCAGCGACGCGGAGAAAACGGACCTGGTACGAGCCGTGGTGGAGGCGGTCGGCGACCGAGCCCACGTCGTGGCCGGGGTCGGCACCAACGACACCCACCACAGCATCGAGCTGGCCCGCCAGGCGGAGCAGGTGGGCGCGCACGGCCTCCTGGTCGTCACGCCGTACTACAACAAGCCCCCGCAGGAGGGCCTGTACCGGCACTTCACGGCCGTCGCCGACGCCACCGGGCTGCCGGTCATGCTCTACGACATCCCGGGCCGCAGCGGCGTCCCCATCAACACGGAGACGCTGGTCCGGCTGGCCGAGCACCCCCGGATCGTCGCCAACAAGGACGCCAAGGGCGACCTCGGGCGGGCGAGCTGGGCCATCGCCCGGTCCGGCCTCGCCTGGTACTCCGGCGACGACATGCTGAACCTGCCCCTGCTCTCCGTGGGAGCGGTCGGCTTCGTCTCCGTCGTCGGCCACCTGGTCACCCCGGACCTGCGCGCCCTCGTCGACGCGTACACCTCCGGGGACGTCCAGAAGGCCACGGAGATCCACCAGAAGCTCCTCCCGGTCTACACCGGTATGTTCCGCACCCAGGGCGTCATGACCACCAAGGCCGCGCTCGCCCTCCAGGGCATGCCCGCCGGACCCCTGCGCGCACCCATGGTCGAGTGCTCGCCCGAGGAGATCGCCCAACTCAAGATCGATCTTGCCGCCGGCGGGGTACAGCTCTGACAACAGACTTGGCACCACCCGAGCTTCACAGCGCTTCACAACTGAAGAACAACCGCATATCGGCGGGCCACCGGTGCCCGCACCCCCACAACGACAACTGCTTCTGCACGAACGTCACGCGCGCCACGTGCCCCACCGGTACGTGGCGCGTGTGGTGAGGAGAGTCTTTTGAGTCATCCACATCCTGAACTCGGTCCGCCCCCGCCGCTGCCCGAGGGCGGCCTGAGGGTCACCCCGCTCGGCGGTCTCGGCGAGATCGGCCGCAACATGACGGTCTTCGAGTACGGCGGCCGCCTGCTCATCGTCGACTGCGGGGTGCTCTTCCCCGAGGAGGAGCAGCCCGGGATCGACCTGATCCTGCCGGACTTCACGTCCATCCGGGACCGCCTCGACGACATCGAGGGCATCGTCCTCACGCACGGTCACGAGGACCACATCGGCGGCGTCCCCTTCCTGCTCCGCGAGAAGCCGGACATCCCGCTGATCGGCTCCAAGCTGACGCTGGCCCTCATCGAGGCCAAGCTCCAGGAGCACCGCATCCGCCCCTACACCCTGGAGGTGGCGGAGGGCAGACGCGAGCGCATCGGCCCCTTCGACTGCGAGTTCGTCGCCGTCAACCACTCCATCCCGGACGCCCTGGCCGTCGCCATCCGCACCCCCGCGGGCATGGCGGTGCACACCGGCGACTTCAAGATGGACCAGCTCCCGCTGGACAACCGCCTGACGGATCTCCACGCCTTCGCACGCCTGAGCGAAGAGGGCATCGACCTGCTCCTCGCGGACTCCACCAACGCGGAGGTACCGGGCTTCGTCCCGCCCGAGCGGGACATCTCCGGGGTCCTGCGCCAGGTCTTCGCCGGCGCCCGCAAGCGGATCATCGTGGCGAGCTTCGCGAGCCACGTCCACCGCATCCAGCAGATCCTGGACGCGGCCCACGAGTACGGCCGCCGGGTCGCCTTCGTCGGCCGCTCCATGGTCCGGAACATGGGCATCGCCCGGGACCTCGGCTATCTGAAGGTGCCGCCGGGCCTGGTCGTCGACGTCCGCACGCTCGACGACCTGCCCGACCACGAAGTGGTCCTGGTCTGCACGGGCTCCCAGGGCGAGCCGATGGCCGCGCTGTCCCGCATGGCCAATCGTGACCACCAGATCCGGATCGTCGACGGCGACACGGTCATCCTGGCCTCGTCCCTCATCCCGGGGAACGAGAACGCGGTCTACCGCGTGATCAACGGCCTGACCCGCTGGGGCGCCAACGTCGTCCACAAGGGCAACGCCAAGGTGCACGTCTCCGGCCACGCGTCCGCGGGCGAACTGCTGTACTTCTACAACATCTGCCGCCCGCGCAACCTGATGCCGGTCCACGGCGAATGGCGCCACCTGCGCGCCAACGCCGAGCTGGGCGCGCTGACCGGGGTCCCTCACGACCGGATCGTCATCGCCGAGGACGGGGTCGTCGTCGACCTGGTCGAGGGCAAGGCCAAGATCTCCGGCAAGGTCCAGGCGGGCTACGTCTACGTCGACGGGCTCTCCGTCGGCGATGTGGGCGAGCCGGCGCTGAAGGACCGCAAGATCCTCGGCGACGAGGGCATCATCTCGGTGTTCGTGGTCATGGACGCCTCCACCGGCAAGATCACGGGTGGCCCGCACGTCCAGGCCCGCGGCTCCGGCATCGACGACTCCGCCTTCGTGGACGTCACTCCGAAGATCACCCAGGTACTGGAACGCTCGGCCCAGGACGGCGTCGTCGAGCCCCACCAGCTGCAGCAGCTCATCCGCCGCACGCTGGGCAAGTGGGTCTCCGACACGTACCGTCGCCGGCCGATGATCCTGCCGGTCGTGGTGGAGGTCTGACACTCCGTCGGCCGTCTCGTCCGCGCGAACTGGGAGCGGGGCGCCTCGATTTGCATCGGGGCGCCCCGCTCCAGTACGTTTACGTCTCCGCCCGATCGGGAACCCCAGAGCTTCATGCGCTGGACGCCGGTGCCCTGGACCGGGTGGAAAATCCGACTCAGAACTTCTGATAAAGTCGGAACCGCCGGAAAGGAAACCGCGAGAGCGGAAACCTGGAAAGCACCGAGGAAATCGGATCGGAAAAAGATCTGATAGAGTCGGAAACGCAAGACCGAAGGGAAGCGCCCGGAGGAAAGCCCGAGAGGGTGAGTACAAAG
>NZ_JBEYVS010000046.1:0-52115 GCF_040644095.1 Streptomyces sp. NPDC047028 | reverse complement strand
CCGGCAAGCAGAAGAAGGCACGGGACGACGTCCAGGCCAGGCTCGGCGACATCGACGCCGGAACTCCGGAGCGGCCCCGGCCGGGGCCTCGCCGTGTCCGCAGCCGTGCGGCTGGGCCCTCGTGCGTCCGTTTGCCGGTGCGGGCCGGTGCGGTCATGGTGGAGGGACGCGGGGGCCTACCACCGGAGCGAGCGCATGTACGTCGTGAAGAGTCCGTTGCCTGACGACGCCCTGAAGACCGTGGGCGAGGCGCTGCAGGGCGCCCTCGTGGATCTGCTGGACCTCTCCCTGGTCGCGAAGCAGATCCACTGGAACGTCGTGGGGCCCCGCTTCCGGTCCGTCCACCTGCAGCTCGACGAGGTCGTGACCACCGCCCGCACCCACGCCGACACCGTGGCCGAGCGGGCGTCGGCGCTGGGCGTGTCGCCGGACGGACGCGCCGCCACGATCTCCTCCGGCAGCGGCATCGGAGACACTCCGGCGGGCTGGATCAAGGACGGGGACGGGGTCGGCGCGATGGTGGACGCCCTGGGCGCGGTGATCACCCGTATGCGCGAGCGGGTGGAGTCCACCGGCGAACCCGACCCGGTCACGCAGGACATCTTCATCGGCATCACGGCGGACCTGGAGAAGCACCACTGGATGTTCCAGGCGGAGAACGCCTAGCGGTCTGTTCCGCGGTGCATCGGTGAGCCCCTTGGTGCGCCTGTCACGCCGGTGAGGCGGCGTTCTAGGGTCCGGGCGGAGGAGGCGGGCACATGATGCGGCGGGCACTGCGGTGGGCGGCCGCTCTCGGGTGCGGGGCCGTGTGGTGGTGGGCCGCGGTGCGGATCGCCCTCGGGGAAGGCGCGGGCGTGCTCGAAGGGGCCGTCCTGGCCGGTGGCTGGGGGATCAGCCTGCTGCCGGTGCGCTGTGTGCCCAAGGGACAGGCGGAGGGGGCCGTGCGGGCGGGACGATGGTCCGACGCCTGGCGGGTGAGGGACGCTACCAGGGCATCGCCACTCCGCCATTGGGACGCAGGATCTGACCCGTCGTGAACGCCGAGGCGTCGGACGCCAGATACAGCACCGAGTGCGCGACGTCCTCCGGCTCGCCCACCCGGCCCAGCGGTGACATCCGCGCCATCACCGACTCGGTGTGCGCCTGCGCCTCGCCGTCATGACGGTCGGTCATGGGCGTGCGGATCCAGCCCGGCGCGACCGCGTTGACCCGGATGCCGTGCCGGCCGACCTCGGTGGCCAGCGTCTTCGTCAGCTGGACCACGGCCGCCTTCGCCGCGCCGTAGCAGAGCAGGCCCGGCCCGCCGGTGTCGACCGCGCCGGACGCCATGGTCACGATGCTGCCCCGGGTCCCGTGGGCGAGCATCAGCCGCGCCGCCTCCTGGCACGCGTGGAGCACGCCCTTGAAGTTGACGCTCATCACCCGGTCGAGATCCTCGTCCAGCGTCTCCAGCACGGGGCTGCTGTGCATGATTCCGGCGATCGCCGCCATCACGTCCAGCCGGCGGCAGGAACGGACGGCCTGGCCGAGCCGCGCCCGGTCGGTGACGTCCAGGACGTGCGTACGGGCCGTGCCGCCGCGCTCCTCGATCAGCTTGCCCGTGCCCCGCAAGCCGTCCACGTCCCGGTCGGCACAGTGCACCGTGGCGCCCGCCTCGGCGAGCAGGACGGCCGAGGCCCGTCCGATGCCGCCGGCTGCGCCGGTGACGAACGCGGTGCGCCCGGTGAGGTCGTACGCCGTGAGGGCCATTCCCCGACGGTACGAGGACTTCTGACGACCCGTCAATTGTCTCGGCGGGGATAGCGGTCCCGCCACTTCTGCGGTGATCCCGGTGCGGGGGCGGGGCCCTGCTGGCAGGACGGGCACCAGTAGGTGGGGCGTTCCTGGGAGCCGTCACCCTGGTCGGCCACGCGGACGGGCGTGCCGCAGCGCAGACAGGGGCGGGGCGCGCGGCCGTAGACGAACAGGTCGTGGTGGCGGACGCCCGTGGTCTGCCGGACCGGGCGGTCGCGGTTGGCCTCCAGCAGCTTCTTGGCGAGCGCGGGCAATCGGGCGGCGTAATCCTCGGGCAGCGCGCCTACGGGCAGCCAGGGGGTCACGCCGAGCAGGAAGCACAGTTCGCTCTTGTAGACGTTGCCGATACCCGCGAGATTGCGCTGGTCGAGCAGTGCCTCGCCGAGGGGGCGGGAGGGCTCGGCGAGCAGGTTGGACAGGGCGCGTCCGGCGTCCCAGTCGGGGCCCAGCAGGTCGGGGCCGAGGTGACCGACGGCCCGCTCCTCCTCGGCGGTGCGCAGGAACTCCAGGACGGGGAGGCGGTAGCCCACCGCGGTGCGGCCGGCCGCGGCGAGGATCGCCCGGATCTGGTGCCCCGGGCCGCCGCGCCAGCGCTCACCCTCGCCGTAGACCTTCCAGGCACCCTCCATGCGGAGGTGGGTGTGCAGGGTGAGGCCGCCCTCGAACCGGGTCAGCAGATGCTTGCCGCGCGCCACGGCGTCCAGGACCTTCCGCCCGGTGAGGTCGACCGTGGCGTACTTCGGCACCCGGAAGTCGCTGCGGGTGAGCACTTCGCCGGCGAGGGCGCTGTGCAGCCGCCGGGCTGCCTGCCAGACCGTGTCACCTTCGGGCATGGTTCAAGCGTGCCATGGGGGTGCGGGAGGCGGGGCCGGGGCCCGGCATGCGGGTTGCGCGGTCCGGGGCAGGTGCGGCTTTTGGTCAAGCTCTGAGGCGCAGGCCGCGCGGGATCGCGATGAAGCCCGCTCCTTCCAGGAGGGCGCCCAGGGGGGAGGTCAGGGCGGAGGCCCCGTTGATCCGTTCCACCGTGACCGTGCCGAGAGAGCCCGCGCGGGCGGCCCCGGCGAGCGCCTCCGCAGCCGTACGGAGCCGGGGGTCGTCGGTGGCGGCGGTGTCCGGCGCGCACGGCCAGGCCAGCAGCGTCTTGCCGCCGCGCTCCATGTACAGCGTCAGCTCGCCCTCCACCAGCACGACGAGCGAGCCCGCCTTGCGGCCCGCCTTGTGCCCGGCCCCGGTCGGTGACTCCGGCCAGGGCAGTGCCGCGCCGTAAGCGTTCGCGGGGTCGGCCGCGGCCAGGACGACGGCGCGCGGGTCTCCGCCGGGGGTTCGAGTACCGGTACGCCGGTTGCCGAAGTTCCGGTCCGGGCCTCGGCCCGGACCCGGTCCCTGCCCGAAGCCGCCGCCTCTGGGGCCGCCGTAGCCGGGCGACGCGAAGGGATCCGCCGGGGCGAGGTCGCGGGGAGAGACGTGGTCGCCGGGGACGATGGTGTGACCGTCCGGCGGCCAGGTGAAATCGCCTTCCATACCTGGGTGCCCGTACCCGGGGCCCGACCGGTCCGCTCCGCCGAAAGCCGTGTGGCCGCCGTCCGGGAAGGGCAGGGGGCCGAGCGGGTCGGTGCCGGCGCCCGGAAACGCGGCGGAGCCGAAGGCGGGCGAGGCGCCGTCCGTACGGCCGGGGGCGGACAGGCCCTCGTTCCGGTCGCGGGCGTTGGACACCGCGCGCAGGCGGTCGACCGCGCCGTCCATCGCGAACTGGGCGGCGCCCAGCCCTTCCACCACATAGCCGCGCCGCGCCTGGCCGCTCTCCTCGAACGCGGACAGGACCCGGTACACCGCGGAAAAACCACCCTCGACGCCCTCCGCCGCGACGGCTCCCCGGGTGACCACGCCGTGCCGGTCGAGGAGGGTGCAGGCCAGCGCGTGCGCCCGCACGGTGGCGTCCGGTTCGGACGCGGGCAGCAGGGACCAGCGGCCGGCCACGGTCGGCGGTCCGGTCCGGGAGGCGGTACGGGCGGCGGCCGTCAGCGAGCCGTAGCGCCCGCGCGGGACCGCGCGCTTGGCGCGGTGGGCCGTCGATCCGGCCGTACGACCCGAGCCCAGCACGGAGCGCATCGGCGCGAGTGTGTCATTGGTCAGCCGGCCCGACCAGGCCAGGTCCCAGACGGCGTCCGCCAGTTGGGGATCGGTGACGTCGGGGTGGGTCGTCGCGCGGATCTGGTCGGCGATCTGGCGGAAGAACAGTCCGTAGCCGCCGGACAGGGCGTCCAGGACGGACTGGTGCAGCGCGGTCAGCTCCAGCGGATGCGGTGGCGGAAGGAGTAGGGGCGCCGCGTCCGCCAGATACAGCGAGACCCAGCCGTCCTTGCCGGGCAGGGCGCCCGCCCCGGCCCACACCACCTCCCCGGCGGCGGTGAGTTCGTCGAGCATGGACGGCGTGTAGCCGGCCACGCGAGAGGGGAGCACCAGCTTCTCCAGCGCCGAGGCGGGGACGGACGCCCCCTGTACCTGTTCGATGGCGCGCACCAGCCCGTCGATGCCCCGCAGCCCGTGTCCCGTGCCGATGTGCTGCCACTGCGGCAGGAACTGCGCCAGCGCCGCCGGCGGCACCGGCTCCAGCTCGTGCCGCAGCGCGGCCAGCGAACGGCGCCGCAACCGGCGCAGCACGGCCGCGTCGCACCACTCCTGACCGATGCCCGCAGGATGGAACTCACCCTGGACGACACGGCCGCCCGCCGCGAGCCGCTGCAGGGCGCCCTCGGTGACCGCCACGCCCAGACCGAACCGGGCCGCCGCGGTGGCCGAGGTGAACGGCCCGTGGGTGCGGGCGTAGCGCGCGAGGAGGTCGCCCAAGGGGTCCTTGACCGGTTCCGTGAACGCCTCGGGGACACCGACCGGCAGCGCCGTGCCGAGAGCGTCACGCAGCCGGCCCGCGTCCTCGACCGCCGCCCAGTGGTCCGCGCCGGCGATCCGGACCCGGATGGCGCGGCGGGCGGCGGCCAGCTCGCGCGCCCACGCGGGTTCGGCGCCCCGCTCGGCCAGTTCGGCGTCCGTCAGGGGGCCGAGCACCCGCAGCACGTCCGCGACGCCTTCCATGTCCTTGACCCGGCGGTCCTCGGTCAGCCACTGGATCTCCCGCTCCAGTTCGGTCAGCACCTCCGCGTCCAGCAGCTCGCGCAGCTCCGCCTGGCCCAGCAGCTCGGCCAGCAGCCGCGAGTCCAGGGACAGGGCGGCGGCGCGGCGCTCGGCAAGCGGGGAGTCCCCCTCGTACAGGAACTGGGCCACGTATCCGAACAGCAGGGAGCGCGCGAACGGGGAGGGCTCGGGGGTGGTGACCTCCACGAGCCGGACCTTGCGGGACTCGATGTCACCCATCAGCTCGACGAGCCCGGGGACGTCGAAGACGTCCTGGAGGCACTCGCGGACCGCCTCCAGCACGATCGGGAACGACCCGAACTCGCTCGCCACCTGCAGCAGTTGCGCCGCCCGCTGGCGCTGCTGCCACAGCGGGGTGCGCTTGCCCGGGTTGCGGCGCGGCAACAGCAGCGCGCGGGCCGCGCACTCGCGGAAGCGGGAGGCGAACAGGGCGGAGCCGCCGACCTGGTCCGTGACCACCTGGTCGACCTCGCCCTTGTCGAAGGCGACGTCCGCCGCGCCGACCGGCGCCTGCTCGCTGTCGTACTCGGCGCCCGCCTTCACGGGTTCCTGGTCGAGCAGGTCCAGGCCCATCAGATCAGCGTCCGGCAGGCGCAGCACGATGCCGTCGTCGGCGTGCATGACCTGCGCGTCCATGCCGTACCGCTCGGAGAGACGAGCGCCGAGGGCGAGCGCCCAGGGCGCGTGGACCTGCGCGCCGAAGGGGGAGTGGACGACGACCCGCCAGTCGCCCAGCTCGTCACGGAAGCGCTCGACGACGATCGTGCGGTCGTCCGGGATGTGGCCGCAGGCCTCGCGCTGCTCGTCCAGGTAGGACAGAACGTTGTCCACGGCCCAGGCGTCCAGGCCCGCCGCGAGCAGCCGCAGCCGGGCGTCGTCCTTGGCCAGGGAGCCGACCTCACGCAGGAACGCGCCGACCGCGCGGCCCAGCTCCAGCGGCCGGCCCAGCTGGTCGCCCTTCCAGAACGGCAGCCTGCCCGGGACCCCCGGAGCGGGCGAGACCAGGACGCGATCGCGCGTGATGTCCTCGATGCGCCAGGAACTCGTCCCCAGCGTGAAGACGTCCCCCACCCGGGACTCGTACACCATCTCCTCGTCCAGCTCGCCGACCCGGCCGCCGCCCTTCTTGGGGTCGGAACCGGCGAGGAACACCCCGAACAGCCCGCGGTCGGGGATCGTGCCGCCGGAGGTGACGGCGAGCCGCTGGGCGCCCGGGCGGCCGGTGACCGTGCCGGCCACGCGGTCCCACACCACGCGCGGGCGCAGCTCCGCGAACGCGTCCGAGGGATAGCGGCCGGCCAGCATGTCCAGGGTGGCCGTGAAAGCCGACTCGGGCAGCGAGGCGAAGGGGGCGGCACGGCGGACGACCGCGAGCAGGTCGTCGAACTGCCAGGTGTCCAGCGCGGTCATGGCGACCAGTTGCTGGGCGAGCACGTCCAGCGGATTCGCGGGCACCCTGAGGGACTCGATGGAGCCCGAGCGCATCCGCTCGGTGACCACCGCCGCCTGGACCAGGTCACCCCGGTACTTGGGGAAGACCACACCGGTGGAGACGGCACCCACCTGGTGTCCCGCGCGGCCCACCCGCTGCAGTCCGGAGGCCACCGAGGGCGGAGACTCGACCTGGACGACGAGGTCGACCGCGCCCATGTCGATGCCCAGCTCCAGGCTGGACGTGGCGACCACGGCGGGCAGCCGGCCCGCCTTCAGGTCCTCCTCCACCAGGGCGCGCTGCTCCTTGGAGACCGAGCCGTGGTGCGCGCGGGCGATCACCGCGGGTGCCCCCTGGGCCGCGCCGGAACCGCCCATCAGTTCGGCCGGCGAGTGGTGTTCGTCCAGCGGCTCGCCGGTCGCCCGCTCGTACGCGATCTCGTTGAGCCGGTTGCACAGCCGCTCCGCCAGGCGCCGCGAGTTGGCGAACACGATGGTGGACCGGTGCGCCTGCACCAGGTCGGCGATGCGCTCCTCCACGTGCGGCCAGATCGACGGCCGCTCCGCCCCCTCGTTCGCGTCGGCCGCCGGCGAGCCGCCCAGCTCGCCCATGTCCTCGACCGGGACGACCACGGACAGGTCGAACTCCTTGCCGGACTCGGGCTGGACGATCTCCACCTTGCGGCGCGGCGAGAGGTACCGGGCCACCTCGTCCACCGGGCGCACGGTCGCCGACAGGCCGATCCTGCGGGCGGGTCGCGGCAGCAACTCGTCCAGCCGCTCCAGGGACAGCGCGAGGTGCGCGCCGCGCTTGGTGCCCGCCACCGCGTGCACCTCGTCCAGGATCACCGTCTCCACCCCCGTCAGCGCGTCGCGCGTGGCCGACGTCAGCATCAGGAACAGCGACTCGGGGGTGGTGATCAGGATGTCCGGCGGGCGGGTGGACAGCGCGCGGCGCTCGGCGGCCGGCGTGTCGCCCGAGCGGATGCCCACCCTGACCTCGGGCTCGGGCAGGCCCAGGCGCACGGACTCGTGGCGGATGCCGGTCAGCGGGCTGCGCAGATTCCGCTCGACGTCGACCGCGAGGGCCTTCAGCGGCGACACGTACAGCACCCGGCAGCGCTTCCTGGGGTCGGCCGGCGGCGGGGCGGACGCCAGCTGGTCCAGGGCGGCGAGGAAGGCGGCCAGGGTCTTGCCGGAGCCGGTCGGGGCGACCACGAGCACGTCCGAGCCCTCGCCGATGGCCCGCCACGCGCCCGCCTGGGCCGCGGTGGGCGCGGAGAACGCCCCCGTGAACCAGCCGCGGGTCGCGGGCGAGAAGCCTTCGAGGGCTCGGTGTGCGGAGCTGACCATGCGTCCATCCTGCACCCGGCCACTGACAATCGGCCTGACCTGCGCAAACGGGGCGCCGGGGCCGGAGCCGCCGGGGCTGGGGCTTGGGGCCAGGGCTGGGGCCGGGGCTGGGGTCGGCTTCAGCGTCGGGGCTCCGGCGGGGAGACGAGCGCCGCCGGGCCGGTCGGCGCGGCTCCGCTGCCGGCGCGGCTCCGCTGCCGACGCGGCTCAGCCGACGAAGCGGCCGTACGCCCTGAGGGTGCGCAGCGCCTCGATGGTCACCGCGGGACGCGACTCCAGCGCGACGACCGGTGCCCACTGGCGCCAGCGGATCGGCCAGCCGCCGTCCTCCTGCTGCTCGGCGGCGAGGTGGTCCAGCGAACGGGTCATCTCCTCGTCCGTGAACCACGCCCGCGCGAGCGAGTCCGGGCCGGGCGCGAAGTCGTGCGGGAAGTGGTGCTCGCCGGGGGCGTAGCCGGGCGCGACCGGGTACGCGTCGAGCCGGTCAGGATCGAGCGCGGCCAGCCGCTGCTCGCGGACCAGACGGCCGAGGCGGTCGGCGGCGGCCTCCGCGCGCGGGCGGTCCGGAGCCGAGTCCAGGAAGGCGACGGCGGCCTCCACCTCGTAGGGATGGGACTTCTCCAGCGACTCCACGGCCTGCCAGCAGAAGTCGGTGGCCCGGAACAGCCAGGCGTGCCACACCTCGTTGCGGTGCAGCAGACCCACCACCGGGCCGGTGGCGAGCAGCTCGCCCGGCGGGTCGTCCACGACCGGGACGAACGGGGCCGCGGGGTAGCCGCGCTGGCCGGCGAGGACCGCCGGGAGCGCGCCGTCCGCCGTGGAGACGGCGGTCAGGTAACGGCACACCCGGTCCACCCGCTGCCCGCCGCAGCGCCCGATGGCGTCCAGGACGCGCAGCGCGCGGGCGACGTGCAGGGGCTGGCTCACCGGACCGCGCAGATCGGGCTCCAGCGCGTGACCGTATCCGTCGTCCTCTTCGCGGTAGGCGTCCAGCGCGGCCTCCACAGGTTCGGGGGCGCCGTTCAGGAAGTGGTACGCGAAGAGGCGCTGCTCCAGCACGCGTGCGGTGAGCCAGACGAACTGTTCGGCGCGGAAGAGCGGGGAACGCGCCGGGGGCGTGGAGGGCAGGGGGGAAGCTCCTGTGTCAGCCATGGATGAGACCGTAGGGCGGAAAGCGGTCTCGGCAAACGGTCCCGGGCGGGCCCCACCCTCAGGGGCGGGATACTGGGGTCATGCGGTTGACGGTCTTCTGGCAGCGGATGGACGAACACTTCGGTTCGGGGTACGCCGAGAACTTCGCGCGCGACCACGTCATGTCCGAGCTGGGCGGGCGCACGGTGAACGAGGCGCTGGACGCGGGCTGGGAGGCCAAGGACGTGTGGCGCGTGGTCTGCTCGGTGATGGACGTGCCGGGGGAGAGGCGCTGAACCAGGAGGCGGTCGACGGGCCGTCCGCCACGTGGGTGACACTGGGCCCGTGGCACCCACTGACGACACCGAGCCGGTCGACCGGCACGCGGCATCCCCGGAGCCCTCGACGCCCGCCCGGTTCCCGGCCACCGGCGCCGCCGGTTGGGGGACGCGCATGCCGCGCTGGCTGCCGCGCGCCATGGTGCTCGCGCTCGCGCTGGTCGCCGCGTTCCAGCTCGGCAGCTGGGCCTTCCACCAGCTGACCGGTCTGTTGATCAACATTTTGATCGCGTTCTTCCTGGCCCTCGCCATCGAGCCCGCGGTGAGCCGGATGTCCGCCAGGGGCATGCGCCGGGGGTTCGCCACCTTCCTGGTCTTCCTCGGCCTCACCGTCGCCGTCGCGGGGTTCATCACCTTGCTCGGGTCCATGCTTGCGGGCCAGATCATCAAGATGATCGAGGGCTTCCCGGACTACCTTGACTCGCTGATCAACTGGGTCAACCACACGTTCCACACGGACCTCAGACGGGTGGACGTCCAGGAGGGGCTGCTCCACTCCGACTGGCTGCGCAAGTACGCGCAGAACAGCGCGGCCGGAGTCCTGGACGTGTCCGCCCAGGTGCTCGGCGGTCTGTTCCAGCTGCTGACGGTCGGGCTGTTCTCGTTCTACTTCGCCGCGGACGGGCCCCGGCTGCGCCGCGCCCTCTGCTCCGTCCTGCCGCCCGCGCGGCAGGCCGAGGTACTGCGGGCCTGGGAGATCGCGGTCGACAAGACGGGCGGCTACCTGTACTCCCGCGGTCTTATGGCGCTCATCTCCGGTGCGGCGCACTACGTCCTCCTGGAGGCCCTGGGCGTGCCGTACGCGCCCGTGCTCGGGGTCTGGGTGGGCCTGGTCTCCCAGTTCATCCCGACCATCGGCACCTACCTCGCGGGCGCGCTGCCCATGTTGATCGCGTTCACCGTCAACCCCTGGTACGCGGTGTGGGTGCTGGTCTTCGTAGTGATCTACCAGCAGTTCGAGAACTACATGCTGCAGCCCAAGCTGACCTCGAAGACGGTCGACATCCACCCGGCGGTCGCCTTCGGCTCGGTCATCGTGGGCACCGCGCTGCTCGGCGCGGTCGGCACCCTGATCGCCATTCCCGCGGTCGCCACGCTCCAGGCGTTCCTCGGTGCCTACGTGAAGCGGTACGACGTCACGGACGACCCGCGCGTGCACGGGCACCCGCGGTCCGGCTCGGGCGGCTCCGGGCCGCTCACCCGCGTGCGCCGGCTGTGGCGACAGAGGCCGGCCCCGGAGGAGTCCTCCTGACCCCCTCCGGACGCGCCGTCCCTCAGTGGGCGACGCCCGCCCACACGCCGGCCCCGGCCACGGCGACCGCGTAGCACCCCGCCGCCGCGGCCACGATCCGCCGGCGCGCCCGCTCGCTCCACGAGGTGCGGGTCAGCAGCCATGCCAGCAGGGGCAGGACCAGGACGGCGTGAAGGCTCACCGCGTGCAGCGGCTTCAGCGGAGCGGTCGAGTGGTAGGCGGCTACCTGGTGACCGGTCCGGGTGAGCGCGACCCCGCGGGCGATCATCGCGGCGCCCGAGGCCAGTGCCACGAGGAGGATCGCGAACCCGGAGCGCACGGCGAGAGCCATCCCCGCGGGGCCCGTCGGCCGGTGCCGGAACGACACGACGGCGAAGGTGGTGAGCAGCGCCACCAGGACACCGCCGCCCACCGCGAGCGTCATGGACACCGCCGTGTCGAACGGGGCCTGCATGTTCAGGTGCGAGGGCACCCGGCGCCATGCCTGCAGGGTGATGCCGCCCACCTCCACCACGCAGTCGGCGGCGAAGACGGCGAGCAGGACGGTGCGCAGCCGCGGGCCGACGCGCAGGTAGGACGTGACCCAGGTGAGCGCGATCAGCGTCGCCCCGAAGGAGAGCCCGAACGTGACGGGCTTGCGCCAGGACACCGGACCGTCCCAGGGGCCGCCGTCGACGGCGTACACCACGAGGTGCGTGAGCCCGGACAGGACGAGGAGCAGGCCGGTCGCGTAGCAGAACCGTTCGGCGGGGCGCGGAATCTTCATGGGCCCAGGCTTCCGAGAAGGTGCCGGGCGGTCGTCGTACGCCCGGAGGCACCTGCCGTACCCCGCCGGAAGTAGCGGGAACGCGTACCGGCGGCACCCGATCGTGCTCCCCCGCGCGTGGATCAGCCGCCGGTCCGGTCGAGCAGGAGGAGGGTGCCGCCGCGCGGGGCCAGGTCGAGGGCGAGAGCCCGGCCCATGCCCTGGGTGGCGCCCGTGATCAGTGTGGTGCGCTGGGTCGCAGGACCCCGTGGCGCGCTTGACACAAAAATCGAACATCCATTCTCATGGAAGCTCAGGCCAGGCCCGTGGCAGGGCATTTCGACATGGTTCGTGGCGATAAGTACCCCGGTTGTCCACAGGCCGGACCGACGTCGGGGCGCATTGTCAGTGGCAGGCGTTAGCGTCTTTGACGTGAAGCGATCGACTCAAGCAAATCGGGTGGAACCCATGGCAGGAACCGACCGCGAGAAGGCGCTCGACGCCGCACTCGCACAGATTGAACGACAATTCGGCAAGGGCGCGGTCATGCGCATGGGCGAGCGGCCGAACGAGCCCATCGAGGTCATCCCCACCGGGTCCACCGCGCTCGACGTCGCTCTCGGTGTCGGCGGCCTGCCGCGTGGCCGTGTGGTGGAGGTGTACGGCCCGGAGTCGTCCGGTAAGACGACGCTGACCCTGCACGCGGTGGCGAACGCGCAGAAGGCCGGCGGCCAGGTCGCCTTCGTGGACGCGGAGCACGCCCTCGACCCCGAGTACGCGAAGAAGCTCGGCGTCGACATCGACAACCTGATCCTCTCCCAGCCGGACAACGGCGAGCAGGCCCTGGAGATCGTGGACATGCTGGTCCGCTCCGGCGCCCTCGACCTCATCGTGATCGACTCCGTCGCGGCGCTCGTCCCGCGCGCGGAGATCGAGGGCGAGATGGGTGACAGCCACGTCGGTCTGCAGGCCCGTCTGATGAGCCAGGCCCTGCGGAAGATCACCAGCGCGCTCAACCAGTCCAAGACCACCGCGATCTTCATCAACCAGCTCCGCGAGAAGATCGGCGTGATGTTCGGCTCCCCGGAGACCACGACCGGTGGCCGCGCGCTGAAGTTCTACGCCTCGGTGCGCATCGACATCCGCCGCATCGAGACCCTGAAGGACGGCACGGAGGCGGTCGGCAACCGCACCCGCTGCAAGGTCGTCAAGAACAAGGTCGCCCCGCCCTTCAAGCAGGCCGAGTTCGACATCCTCTACGGCCAGGGCATCAGCCGCGAGGGCGGTCTGATCGACATGGGCGTGGAGCACGGGTTCGTCCGCAAGGCCGGCGCCTGGTACACGTACGAGGGCGACCAGCTCGGCCAGGGCAAGGAGAACGCGCGCAACTTCCTCAAGGACAACCCCGACCTGGCCAACGAGATCGAGAAGAAGATCAAGGAGAAGCTGGGCGTGGGCGTCCGTCCGGAGGAGCCCGCCGCCGAGCCCGGCGCGGACGCCGCGGTCACCACCCCGGCCGACGACGCCAAGGCGACGCCCGCCCCCGCGGCCACCAAGGCCGGCAAGCCCAAGGCCGCCGCAGCCAAGAGCTGACCGTGACGCGACGAACCGGCTGGGCCGAGGACGAGCACGCCGCCCCGGGCATCCCACCACGGGGGCCACGGGTGAGGGACACCGGGGGCGGTGACACGGCGGGCTTCGCGGGTCCCGCCAAGGCCGACGAGGGCGAGTACGGGAACAGCGAGTCCGGACACGGGCACAGGAACGGCGAGTACCCGGGCGGCCGCAGGCGCGGCCGCCGGCGGCGCGGCTTCGGAGAGCCGGCCACAGAGGACGAAGGCGCCCCCTCCTCGTCGAGGGCCGAGCGGGGGGAGTCTTCGGGGGACCCGGCTGAGCGGGCGCGGGCCATCTGCCTGCGCCTGCTCACCGGGACCCCTCGCACCCGCAAGCAGCTCGCGGACGCCCTGAGCAAGCGGGAGATCCCCGAGGACGTGGCCGAGGAGGTGCTGTCCCGGTTCGAGGAGGTCGGGCTGATCAACGACAGCGCCTTCGCGGACGCCTGGGTGGAGTCCCGGCACCACGGCCGGGGCCTGGCCCGGCGCGCCCTCGCCCGGGAACTGCGCACCAAGGGCGTCGACTCGGCACTGATCGACGAGGCCGTCGGACAGCTCGACTCCGAGCAGGAGGAGGAGACCGCCCGCGACCTGGTCGCCCGTAAGCTACGCGCCACCCGCGGCCTCGACCGCGACAAGCGGATCCGCCGCCTCGCCGGCATGCTGGCCCGCAAGGGCTACCCCGAGGGCATGGCCCTCCGCGTGGTCCGCCGGGCCCTGGAAGAGGAGGGTGAGGACACGGAGTTCCTGGAGGGCGAGGGCGTCTGAGGACTCAGGGGCGTGCCGGCGTGACCGGCAGTCCCTCGGCGCGCCACGCCTGGAAGCCACCCACCAGGTCCGTGGCCCGGCGCAGGCCCAGCTGGTGGAGGGAAGCCGCCGCCAGGCTGGAGGCGTAGCCCTCGTTGCAGATGATCACGATGCGCAGGTCGTGTCCGGTGGCCTCCGGCAGTCGGTGGCTGCCCCACGGATCGAGCCGCCACTCCAGTTCGTTGCGTTCGATGACGAGGGCGCCCGGGATCAGCCCGTCCCGCTCGCGCAGGGCCGCGTACCGGATGTCGACCAGCAGCGCCTCACCGGTGCGCGCCGCCTCATGCGCCTGTCGTGCTTCGACGCGCCGGTAGCCCTCGCGGACGCGCGCCAGCAACTGGTCGATGCCGACCGGCTGTTCGTCCGTGCCGCTCACTGCCAGTCCTCCGGGCGTTCGACCTGCTCCAGGCGCAGCAGCTGGCCGCTGCGACTGTAACGGCGGATCCGCGGCAGAGGCGGGTAGTAGGCGTGCACGGAGATCGCGTGTCGGTCCGGGGACCCGTTGAGCACCTCGTGCACATGGTGGCGGCCGAAGGAGCGGCCCTGCCCGGCGGTCAGCCGACGTGCGCGGTCCACGTCCTCGGCGAGTTCGAGGGTGGTCCAGCCGTCCGTGGGCAGCCGTGCGGCCAGCGCGTTCTCCGTGAGTTCGCCCGACGCGGTGAGGAAGGCCCCGACGGACTCGGCATGGTCGTGCCAGCCGGTGCCCGTGCCGGGAGGCCAGCCGATCAGCCACGCCTCGCTCCCACCGGGCCCCGCGAGCCGCACCCAGGTACGGCCCTCGGGATCGAGCGGGAGGGAGGCGATCAGCTCCGTGTCGGCGGCCGTACGCCGCACGAAGTCGAGAAGGTCCGCCTGGGTCGGCGCCGGGCCGGTCGCAGAAGCCGAAGCGTCGGAGACCGAAGCGCCGGAAACGGAAGCGCAGAAAGCCGGACCGGCGGAAACCGGAACGGCGGAAGAAGGGGATGCGGAAGGAGAGACAGACACGTGTACCGCCCTGAGAACGTTCGCCGAACGGGCGCTCGAGGGAGCCCGGGAAGACCCGGAGAGAGCCCGGAGAAAAAGGGGATGCGAGTTCAGCAGGACGGGCGACACACGCAGCCCGCGTAGCGGACGAGGTCCATGTGGACCCGTCGCCACAGGCCTGCGCGGGTGTCGGTCATGGCCCGGAGTACAGCATGCCGCCGCACCCCGGTCAACTCACCGCCACCCGGTGGACGGCGGCCGGCGCTCAGCGTGCCCCGGCGCCCGCCCGTGCCTGTTCCTTCACCGTGCCGCCCAGCGTTGCCTCCGCCGCCGCGTAGAGATCGGCGGGGCGGACGCCGCCGAACGCGGTGACCAGGTGACCGTCGGGCCGTACGAGCAGCACGCTGTGCGCCGGCGCCCCCGGATACTCCTCGGCCACCAGCAGTTCGGCGGGGTGCGGCAGCGCGGTCACCGCCGCCGCGAGACGGGGCATGACCCCCGCGGACACCCAGTGCTTGCGCGCCCACACGCCGGTGCCCGGCGCGATCAGTACGACCAGCAGGGCGCCGCGTCCGAGACGGTCGCGCAGCCGTACGAAGGTGCCGTCCTCCGCCGTCACCCGCACATCGTCGACCTGGGAACCGGGCGGCGTCTCGACGGCGATCTCCCCTTCCAGCTGCCGGGGCGCGAGCGGAGAGCCGGCGTACGCCCCCGACGCACCGAGCGCGCCGCGCCCCAAGTGGCCGTCCGTGAGCAGCGCGTCGTGGCCGCGCGCCGCGCCCGGAACGTAGTGGCGCAGCCCCCCACCGCCGCGCAGCAGCGGCAGCACCTGGTCGGCGGCGCGCAACCGGGCCGCGACCACCCCACGCCGCTCGGCCTGGTAGCTGTCGAGCAGCGCCTCGTGCGGGCCGTGGTGCCAGGCCGGGGCCAGCTTCCAGGCCAGGTTGTCGGCGTCGCGCAGGCCTTCGTCGAGCCCCTGCGTGCCGAGCGCGCCCAGCAGGTGGGCGGCGTCCCCGGCGAGGAACACCCGGCCCACGCGCCACCGGCGGGCCAGCCGGTGGTGCACCGTGTGGACACCTGTGTCGAGAAGGTCGTACGCCGGTGTCGGGCCGTCCGTCCAGCCCGCGAGGGTCTCGCGGATCCGGGCCACCAGCGTCTCGGGCGTGACGAGGTCCTTGCCCGGCGGCAGCAGCCAGTCCAGGCGCCAGGCGCCGTCCGGGAGCGGGCGGGCGGTCACCTCACCGGACGACCGCCACGGCGGCATCCGATGGAGCAACGCGCGACCCTCCCACGGAAGTTCCGCGCGGAGCGTGGCGACCGCGTGCCGCTCCACCGCCGTACGGCCCGGGAAGCGGATGTCCTGGAGTTTGCGCACGGTGGAGCGGGGGCCGTCGCAGCCCACCAGGTAACTCCCGCGCCACCAGGTGCCCTTCGGGCCCTTGCTGTGGGCGCTGACGCCGGACCGTTCCTGCTCGATCGCGTCCAGCCGGCTGTCCACGGCGACCTCGACCAGCGGCTCGCCGACGACGGCCGCGCGCAGGGCGTCGGTGAGGAAATGCTGGGCGATGTGCAGCGGGGCGGGATCGGCGGCGTCGAAAGTGACCTCGTTCATCACCTGTCTGCGCCGCAACGACCGCCATCCGGCCCAACGCGCGCCCTGCTCGCCCAGCGCCGCCCCGGTCAGCCGCTCCAGCAGGGCGGCGGTCTCCTCGCGCAGGACGGCGGTGCGGGCGGGGCGCGGCTCGTCTTTGCCTGACCCCTCGTCGAGGACGACCGAAGGCACCTCCTGGCGGGCCAGGGCCAGGGCGAGCGTGAGCCCGACGGGCCCCGCTCCGACGATGATCACCGGATCCACGGCGCGGCGCCCCCTGCCCGCAGCGGTGCCCTGACGGACGCAGATGAACAGGAAGGTGAAGCGGGGTGCACGATCACAGAACGTATGCAACCCATTGGCGGAGTTTGCGTCAAGTGACCCGAGGCAGTGGCGATCATGCCACTGCCCCGGGTCACCGTGCGATCGAATTGACCGTTTGTCAGATCGTGCCGCCTGCTCCAGTACCGGCGGTGCCGCCGATTCCCGCCGGGTTCATCTCCTCCATGTCCTCCGCGCCCAGCACCGCACCCGTGCTGCGCTTGCTGCGCCGCAGCCGGCCCTCCAGCCAGCCGGCGAAGGACGTCAGGGCGAAGTTGAGGACGACGTAGATCGCTGCCACCACGACGAAGCTGGCGAAGACGTTGGCGTAGTTGGCGGCCAGCGTGCCGCGCTCGCTCAGCAGTTCGGCGTAGCCGATCATCACACCACCCAGCGCGGTGTCCTTCACGATGACGACGAGCTGGCTGACGATCGCCGGCAGCATGGCGGTCACCGCCTGCGGGAGCAGGATGCTCGACATCGTCTGGCCCTTGCGCAGACCGATCGCGTACGCCGCCTCGCTCTGCCCCTTCGGCAGGGCCAGGATGCCCGCCCGGACGACCTCGGCGAGCACCGAGGCGTTGTAGAGCACGAGGCCGGTGATCACCGCGTACATGGGCCGGTCGTCGCTGGTGACCTGTGTGTAGCGGCTGTACAGCTCGTTGGCGAAGAGCATCAGCAGCAGCACGGGGATGGACCGGAAGAACTCGACGACCACACCGGCCACCATGCGCACCGAGCGGTGGTCGGACAGGCGTGCGATGCCGAAGACGGCGCCGAGCGGCAGCGCGATGACCATCGCCAGCGCGGCCGCCTTCAGAGTGTTGGCGAGGCCGGGCAGCAGGTAGGTCGTCCAGGCCTGGGACGTCGTGAACGGCTGCCACAGGGACCACTGCAGCTGGTTCTTGTCGTCCAGCACCGACCAGATCCACCACGCCAGGGCGGCGAGCAGGACCAGGAAGACGACGGACAGGAGCACATTGCGCCGCTTGGCGCGGGGGCCCGGAGTGTCGTAGAGGACGGACGTCATCGCTTCACCGCCATGCGCTTGCTCAGCCAGCCCAGCAGGAGGCCGGTGGGCAGGGTCAGGACCACGAATCCGAAGGCGAAGACGGCGCCGATGGCCAGCGTCTGGGCCTCGTTCTCGATCATGGTCTTCATCAGGGCCGCGGCCTCGGCGACACCGATGGCGGCCGCGACGGTGGTGTTCTTCGTCAGGGCGATCAGCACGTTGGCCAGCGGGCTGATGACCGCGCGGAACGCCTGGGGCAGCACGATCAGACGCAAGGTCTGGGCGAAGTTCAGCCCGATCGCCCGGGCGGCCTCGGCCTGCCCGACCGGAACGGTGTTGATGCCGGCCCGGATCGACTCGCACACGAAGGCGGCCGTGTAGCCGGTCAGGCCCAGGACGGCCAGCCGGAAGCCCTGGATCTTGAAGTCGGAGGCGCCCAGCGTCACCCCGAAGATGTCGGCCAGACCGAGCGAAGCGAACACGATGATGACCGTCAGCGGGATGTTCCGGACGATGTTCACGTAGACGGTGCCGAACCAGCGCATGAGCGGGACCGGGCTGACCCGCATCCCGGCCAGCAGGGTGCCCCAGACCAGGGAGCCGACCGCGGAGAAGACGGTGAGCTTCACCGTCATCCAGAACGCCCCCAGGACGTCATAACCTTGAAGAAAGTCGAACACGATCTCCCGCGCTTCCGGGTGTGTGGCGTACGTGGAGGGCAGGGCGCGCCGCCGGGAAAGCGGCTGGCGGCGCGCCTCGGTGACCCTGCGTCACCCGCCGGAGTGAGCGCCGGCGGAGTTCCGCGTTACTTGACGATGTTGCCGATCTGCGGCGCCTTCTCGTTCTTGTAGTCGGCCGGGCCGAAGTTCTTGTCGACCGCCTTCTGCCAAGAGCCGTCGCTCTCCATCTTCTGCAGCGCCTTGTTGATCTTGTCGGCCAGCGCCTTGTCGCCCTTCTTGACGCCGATGCCGTAGTTCTCGTTGCTGAGCTTCAGGCCGAGGAGCTTGAACTGGCCCTTGTACTGGGACTGCGACGCGTAGCCCGCGAGGATCGAGTCGTCGGTGGTGACCGCGTCCACAGCGCCACTCTGAAGGCTGGCGATGCACTCGGAGTAGGTGCTGTTCTGCTTCAGGTTGGCCTTCGGGGCGATCGTCTTCTGGACGTTCTGCGCCGAGGTCGAACCGGTCACGGAGCAGAGGTTCTTGCCGTTGAGGTCCGTGCCCTTGCTGATCTTCGAGTCCTTCTTGACCAGCAGGTCCTGGTGGGCCAGGAGGTACGGGCCGGCGAAGTCCACCTTCTGCTGGCGCTCGGGCGTGATCGAGTAGGTGGCCGCGATGAACTTCACGTCGCCCCGCTGGAGCGCGTTCTCACGGTCGGCGCTCTGGGTCTCCACGAACTGGATCTGGTCCGGCGTGTAGCCGAGCTGCTTGGCGACGTACGTGGCCACGTCCACGTCGAAGCCGGCGTAGGACCCGTTGGGCTGCTTCAGGCCGAGACCGGGCTGGTCGAACTTGATGCCGATCTTGATCTTCTTGCCGCCGCTCGAACCGCTGTCCGAGTTGCCGCCACCGCACGCGGTGGCGCCGACGGTGAGGGCGAGCACGGCGGCCGAGGCGGCGGTGACCTTGCGGAGCTTCATCTGAACATTCCTTTGCGTGGTGAAGAAACGAAGGCTGTGGGGACCGTGGAACCGGTCCTGCAGAGGCGCCCGGCGCGCCCCGGCGGTGCGGGAACGGCCCGCCTCAGTGGTGCAGGATCTTCGACAGGAAGTCCTTCGCCCGGTCGCTGCGCGGATTGCTGAAGAACTGGTCGGGCGCAGCCTCTTCGACGATGCGGCCGTCCGCCATGAAGACCACGCGGTTTGCAGCCGAACGCGCGAAACCCATCTCATGGGTGACGACGATCATCGTCATGCCCTCGCGGGCGAGCTGCTGCATGACCTCCAGGACCTCGTTGATCATCTCGGGGTCGAGGGCCGAGGTCGGCTCGTCGAAGAGCATGACCTTCGGGCCCATGGCCAGCGCCCGGGCGATGGCGACACGCTGCTGCTGGCCGCCGGACAGCTGCGCGGGGTACTTGTCGGCCTGCGTGCCCACGCCCACCCGGTCGAGCAGGGCACGGGCCTTCTCCTCGGCCTGCTTCTTGTCCGTCCTGCGGACCTTGAGCTGCCCCAGCATCACGTTCTCGAGCACGGTCTTGTGCGCGAAGAGGTTGAAGGACTGGAAGACCATCCCGACGTCGGCGCGCAGCCGGGCCAGCGCCTTGCCCTCCTGGGGCAGCGGCTTGCCGTCGATGGCGATGGTGCCGGAGTCGATGGTCTCCAGGCGGTTGATGGTGCGGCACAGCGTCGACTTCCCGGACCCGGAGGGCCCGATGACCACGACGACCTCGCCGCGGGCGATCGTCAGGTCGATGTCCTGGAGAACGTGCAACGCGCCGAAGTGCTTGTTGACACTCTTCAGGACGACCAGTTCACCGGTCGTGGCCATGTCGTCCTTGGCCACCGATACGTCGGTCATCGCTATCGGGCTCCGTCCTCCTCGGTTTCGCAGGACAGTAACGAGCGGATTGACCAGCGTCATTACATCTGAGGGAGATCTGAGCATCACGATCCGATAGCAATCGGACACGTGCCGTAGCAATTGCGACAGGTGTGCGTATCGGGCGGGTAACGGTAGCGGGACGCAACCCGAACCCACTTGACGCCGTCCTTGTCCATCGGCGTGACTGCCATGATGCACGCGCGCGTGCAGACTGTCTCGGCGGGCGTGCCGCCCACGCGCACGGGCGCGCCGCACGGCGGACCGGAACCACGACCGTACGACCACTGAACCGGAGGGGGCCAGGATGAGACTGCTGCTCGTCGAGGACGACAACCACGTCGCCGCCGCCCTCTCCGCGGTGCTCGCGCGGCACGGCTTCGACGTCACCCACGCGCGCAGCGGCGAGGAGGCCCTGCAGGCGCTCGTCCCCGAGGGCGCCGGATTCGGCGTGGTCCTGCTCGACCTCGGCCTGCCCGACCAGGACGGCTACGAGGTGTGCGGCAAGATCCGCAAGCGCACCAGCATTCCGGTGATCATGGTCACCGCCCGCTCCGACGTCCGCTCCCGCATCCACGGGCTCAACCTGGGCGCCGACGACTACGTGGTGAAGCCGTACGACACCGGCGAGCTGCTGGCCCGGATCCATGCCGTCAGCCGGCGCACCGTCCACGAGGAGGACCCGGCGGGCGGCGGCGACAGCGCCCTGCACCTGGGCCCCGTACGCATCGAACTGCCCACCCGGCAGGTCAGCGTGGACGGGTCCGTCATCCAGCTGACCCGCAAGGAGTTCGACCTCCTCGCGCTGCTCGCCCAGCGTCCCGGCGTGGTCTTCCGGCGGGAACAGATCATCAGCGAGGTGTGGCGCACCAGCTGGGAGGGCACCGGACGCACCCTGGAGGTGCACGTGGCCTCCCTGCGCGCAAAACTGCGCATGCCCGCGCTGATCGAGACCGTACGCGGCGTCGGGTACCGGCTCGTCGCCCCGGCCGCCTAGCGGGGCCGCGTGCGCGCACGCCTGCTGCCGCTGCTCATCGTCCTGCTGGCGGCCGTACTCCTGGCCCTCGGCGTCCCGCTGGCCGTCAGCGTGGCCGCCGCCCAGCAGCAGAAGGTCGTCGTCGACCGCATCGACGACACCGCGCGCTTCGCGGCCCTCGCCCAGTTCGTCGCCGACGGACCCGGCGGCACCCGCCCCACCGTCCCGGGCGAGCGCAGGGAGACCCTACGCCGCGAGCTGGTCAGCTACTACGGCGTCTACGGCATCCGCGCGGGCGTCTTCTTCCGCAACGGCTCCGCGATGGCCAACGCCCCGGCCGACTGGTCCGTGCCGCGCACCGGAGAGGTCCGGGAGGCGTTCGACGAGGCGCTGCTCAGCCGCCGCAGCCACGACCCCCGGCAGGCCTGGCCCTGGGACGAGAGGCGCCTGGTCGTCGCCTCGCCGGTGATCCGGGACGGGGACGTCGTCGCCGTCGTGGTCACCGACTCGCCCACCGGCGCGCTGCGCTCGCGCATCCTGCGGGGCTGGCTGCTCATCGGTGCCGGCGAGATCGCGGCGATGCTGCTGGCCGTGGGCGCCGCGCTGCGGCTCACCGGCTGGGTGCTCAGGCCGGTACGCGTCCTGGACGCCACCACCCACGACATCGCCACCGGCCGCCTGAAGTCCCGCGTCGCGGCGGCCGGCGGCCCCCCGGAACTCAGACGGCTCGCCCGGTCGTTCAACGAGATGGCGGACAACGTCGAGGACGTGCTGGAGCAGCAGCGCGCCTTCGTCGCCGACGCCTCGCACCAGTTGCGCAACCCGCTCTCGGCGCTGCTGCTGCGCATCGAACTGCTCGCTCTGGAACTCCCCGAGGGCAACGAGGAGATCGCCTCGGTCCGAACCGAGGGCAAGCGCCTCGCGCAGGTCCTGGACGACCTGCTCGACCTGGCGCTGGCCGAGCACGCCGAGGCGGACCTCGCCCTGACCGACATCGGCGCGCTGACGGAGGAACGGGTGGCCGCCTGGTCACCCGCCGCCGACGCCCAGAAGGTCCGGCTGGCCGGCGAATGCCCGCCCACCACCGGCTGGGCCGACCCGATCGCCCTGTCCAGCGCCCTGGACGCGGTGATCGACAACGCGGTGAAGTTCACCCCCGAGGGCGGCACCGTCGAGGTCACCGTCGCCTGTGACGGCGACACCGCCACGGTCGTGGTCACCGACACCGGACCCGGTCTCACCGACGAGGAACTCGTGCGCGTGGGCGACCGTTTCTGGCGCAGCGGCCGTCACCAGAACGTCAAGGGCTCCGGCCTGGGCCTGTCCATCACCCGGGCCCTGCTCACCGCGGCCGGCGGCACGATCGACTACGCCCACCACGAGCCGCGCGGGTTGCGGGTCACGGTGAGGGTGCCGAGACACCACCCGTGAGAGGCGCGTGAATCTCGTGACTCTCGGGGCTCTCGTGAATCAGGGTTTCACGGAGCGGTAGTACCGGCGTGCGCCCTCGTGCAGCGTCAGCGGGTCCGTGTAGATGGCGGTGCGCAGGTCGACCAGCTGGGCGGAGTGGACGTGGGCACCGATGCCGTCCCGGCTCTTGATCACGGTGCGGGTCACCCATTCGGTCAGCCGCGGATCCATGTCGGCGCGGGTGATCAGCACGTTGGACACCGCGATCGTCGGCACCGTGTCGCCCCGCTGGACGGTCGGGTACGCCGACTCGGGCATGTTGGTCGCCCGGTAGTACCGCGCGGCGTCGCCCTTGGTGTGCAGCTTGCCGATGAGGGCGCCGTCGATGGGCACGAACTTGAAGGTGTCCTTCTCGGCCTGCCCGACCAGCCCGCGCGTGGGCAGCCCGCCCGACCAGAAGAAAGCGTCGATCTTGCCCTGGGCCAGCCTGCCGGGACCGGTGTCGATGCCGTCGGACAGCGGCGTGATGTCCTTCTGCGGGTCGATGCCCGCGGCCGCGAGCACGCGGTTCGCTATCAGCCGTACCCCCGAGTCGGGCAGCCCGGTGGCGACCCGCTTGCCCCGCAGGTCCGCCACGCTGTGGACGTCCGAGTCGCGCGGCACGATCAGCTGGACGTAGTCGTCGTAGAGCCGGGCCACCCCGCGCAGCCTGCCCGCGCCGGTGCCGTGCCGCAGCATGTACGTCTCCACCGCGTCCGCCGCCGCGATGGTGAAGTCGGCCTTCCCGGTCGCCACCCGCTGGACGTTCTCCTGCGAGCCGGCGCTGCTTACCAGCTTCACCTTCAGGTTCGGCATGTCCTTGCCCAGCTCGGTGCGCAGCCGCTCGGCGTACTCCTGGTAGACCCCACGGGGCGTCCCGGTGCTGAAGACGATCGTCCCGCTCGGCGGCTTCTCACCGAGCGGCAGCAGCCACCACAGCAGCAGGCCGAGCGCCACGGCGCCGGCGACGGCGCCCTGCAGCACCCGGCGCCTGCCGAGACGGGAGAACACGGTGGACATGCGGGCGATCCTGCCAGCCCGCCCCCGGCTCTGACCAGGGGAGGCCGCCGTGGCCCACGCGGAACCGGCGCTGCCCGGCTCCGGGGGCGGCCCGACGGCGTGAATCCCGGGGCGTTGTCAGTGGGCGTGGATACAGTCGTCGCATGAGCTCGTCGCCCGCCCGTCTCGTCCGCGCCTTCCACCATGCCTTCGGCCTCGACGCCCGTACCCGGCCCGCCGAGGTGTCCCCGGAGCTGGCCGCGCACCGGGGAGAGCTGCTCGCCGAGGAGGCCGCGGAGGTCGCCGAGGTCCCGGTCGACGGCCCGCTCGACCGGCTGGCGCACGAGCTGGCCGACGTGGTCTACGTGGCGTACGGCACCGCCCTGGTCCACGGGATCGACCTGGACGAGGTGATCGCCGAGATCCACCGCGCCAACATGAGCAAGCTGGGGCCCCACGGCCAGGTCGCTCGCAGGGCCGACGGCAAGGTCCTCAAGGGTGAGCACTACGAGGCGCCGGACGTGGCCGCCGTCCTGCGCCGCCAGGGCTGGGTACCCGGCGGCGCGGGCTGACGGGCTGCGGCCCGTACGACGGCCTGTCCCAGCGGCCCCTTCGGGGGGCACTCCGGGCGGCCTGTCCGGGCGTCCGGTCCAGGGGCCGTGCGGGCCGCCCCGTCCGGCTCCCGTCCGGGTGTCCGGCCCGGCGGCGCCTAGAGGGTGCCGCCCGCCAGCTTCCACTCCCGGTGCAGGGTGCCCAGGGGGAGGCTCCGCTGGAAGACCGGTGTGCCGAAGACCGACAACTGGATCCGCAGCGTCCCGGACAGGTCCACCCCGCCGTACACGCCCCAGGCGCCGTCCGTCCCGGCGCCGGGCCGGTCCGAGGAAGCGGTGACCGTTCCGGAGGCCTCGCCGCGCAGGTACGGCGCCAGGTCGGCGGTGACTCCGACGGCGCCGTAGAGGCCGACCGAGGCCTCGGCGCCCAGGGCGCTCTTCAGGTGCCCGGCGGTGGTGACCGAGGCCTGTACCGGCGTGCCCGTCATGTGCGAGGAGCTGACCGGCGTCCAGCCCTTGGCCGGGCTGAAGGTGCCGCCCGCCGTGAAGTCGCCCTTGAGGTGCTGCGCGACGTCGACGCTGATGTGGCCGTCGCCGCTGATCTGCAGATAGCAGGTGAGGTCGAGGTTGACCACGACGGGGACGGGGCCGACCTGGAGGACCGGGTCGGCGTGCAGCCTGGCGAACGGGATCCGCAGTGGCGTGCCGGTGGCCGCGGCGGCGCGGCCCTCGACGTGCCAACCGGAAGCCCAGTCACCGGAGACGCCCAGATAGGCCGAACCGGGGGACGCCGAGGTCCCCGACCCGCCGTAGGAGAAGTCGACCTCGGGGGCGACCTGCACGAACCCGGACACCGAGGCCCCGGCCGAGACCGGTGCGCCCTTGCCCGCCGGTACCTTGGCGCCGACGTCGAGCCGGAGGCTGCCCAGCGGCACCTTCGCCCCCTCGGGACCGATGTGCACCTCCCCGGACGTGGACCAGGACACCTTCACGTCGGGCAGCAACTTGTCGACGGTGAAGGCGGACGGGGCGACCGGCACGGTGCCCTTGGCGCTGTCGTCACCGAGCACGGCGTTGAGCGTCGCCGGCCCGGTCTGCACCTCGGTGCCCCGGCCGGTGTCGCGGAGCACCTTGGTGACCCGGGCCAGGAGCCCGTGTGGTGCTCCCGGAGCGGGCGCGCTGGCGATGACGTCCCCGACGGCGGCCCGGTGCGGCACACCCGAGGAAGAGGCGGGGGGAGGAGAGACGGATGGTGAGGCGGTCGGGGAGGCCGGGGCGGGAGTGGGCCGCAGGGTGTGACCGCCGGGCGCGGGGGTGCTTACGTGCGGGCGCCCGGATATGACGGCCCGTCGGGTCCGGCTGTCGTACGAGCTGACGGCGAGCGTGGTCCTGCGCGCGCGCCTGGCCGAGCCGGCCGGTCCGGCGGTGGCGGTCGGAGCGTTGGTGCCGGCCGGCGCCACCGTGAGCGTCTGGTCCGGGGCGGCGGCGGGGTCCGCGGTCACGTCGGCCCGCCCGCCCCGGCCGGTGGTAGGCCCCTCGGCGTGCGGGGCGGACGAGGAACAGCCGGCGGCGAGGAGGAGGGCGGTCACGGCGAAGGCGGGCAGGAGGGCGCGCCCGTGCCTCATGCGTCTGCGCAAGGTCGGTCCTGTGGGAATGGGGGGTGGCAAAGAGGAATGACACACCGGGGACCGGCCCTACTTGTCAGTAGAACCAGCCGGTAACTCAGTGGTGAACCATGAGCATGCCACGCCCGCGCTTACAGCTCCCGCACATTCCGGCCACATCCCAACGTGACCTGAAACACGGCTTGTTCAGGTCACGGGCGGCGCGATCCCGCCCCTTCCGCCGTGCAGGCGCCGGCCCGTGGTGTCAGCGGCTCACAACCCCGTCCCGCCCAGCCGGCCCAGCAGCCCGGCGAGCGTCCCGAGGTCGGACTCGGTCCACGCGGCGGCGCCGAATACCTCGGCGGCCGTCTCCTCCGCGGTGGCCCGCATCTCCCGCAACCGCTCCCGCCCGGTGCCGGTCAGCGCCGCGTACGCCACGCGCGCGTCCCGCGCGTCCGTCTCCCGGCTCACCAGCCCGATGCGCTCCAGCGGCACGAGCCCGCGCGTCACTCCCGAGGCGGTCAGGCCCAGCGCCTCCGCGAGGTCGACCCGGCGCATCCGCCCACCGGGCGCCTGACCGAGCCGGAGCAGCAGCGTGAAGTCCGACAGGCTCACCCCGTGCAGACCACCGAGCCGCGCGTCGAACCGCCGCACCAGAGCCGCCTGCGCGCGCATGAGCCGCAGTGCGGCGTCCAAGGCGCCGTCACTCATCGCCAACCCCTACCGCCCTCGCGGACGACACTCATCGCGTTCTCCTGGAGTAGTCGCTGGAGTAGTCCTTGAGTAGTCAAGTTTATGACGTGCGCAGACCGGCTTCATCGGCCCGAGGAGCGTGCGGCCCGGCGCTGCCGCTTGCCCAGCGGCGCCTGGGACAGGTCCTCCGCACTGGACCGCAGGTTCTTGAAGCCGTAGCCGCGCCCGGTCAGCCAGGCTCGCGCAGCCTCCTCGGCCCGCTCGGCCGCCTCCAGGATGTCCTCCTCTTCCTCTCCCGAGTCCGAGAAGCGGAAGGTGAAGGCCGGCCGGGCGGCGATGTCGTAGCTCAGGTGCCCCTCGGGCGTGTAGGCGGCGCGCAGCACGTCGTGCTCGGCGGCACCGGCCAGCAGCTCGGCCCGCTGCGCGTCGCTGAGCCCGTCGAAGACGCCGCGGACGGTGATACGAAAGGTTCGGGTACTCATTCCGCGAACCCAACCACAGCGTGCGCCCGCCACTCCACCGGGTTTCCGGCGGGCGCCGGGACCCACGGGGCGACGCGGAGGACGAGGCGGAGGAGGTCCGGTCTCCCGCGGACAGCGCGGGACCGGGGCCCTCCGCGGACCGCCTACCCTGGAACGCATGACCAGCAGCAGCGACCGGAGCCCCGCGGTGGACGTTTCCTCATCCAAGACGTACGAAGTGCGCACCTACGGGTGCCAGATGAACGTCCACGACTCGGAGCGGTTGGCCGGGCTGCTCGAAGACGCCGGATACGTGCGCGCCCCGGAGGGCTCGGACGGGGACGCCGACGTCGTCGTCTTCAACACCTGCGCCGTGCGTGAGAACGCCGACAACCGGCTCTACGGCAACCTCGGCCGACTCGCGCCGAAGAAGGCCTCGCGGCCCGGGATGCAGATCGCGGTCGGTGGCTGCCTCGCGCAGAAGGACCGGGACACCATCGTGAAGAAGGCGCCCTGGGTGGACGTCGTCTTCGGCACGCACAACATCGGCAAGCTCCCCGTCCTGCTGGAACGCGCGCGCGTGCAGGAGGAGGCGCAGGTCGAGATCGCCGAGTCGCTGGAGGCCTTCCCGTCCACCCTCCCGACCCGGCGCGAGAGCGCCTACGCGGCCTGGGTGTCGATCTCCGTCGGCTGCAACAACACCTGCACCTTCTGCATCGTGCCCGCACTGCGCGGCAAGGAGAAGGACCGGCGGCCCGGCGACATCCTCGCCGAGGTCGAGGCCCTGGTCGCCGAGGGGGTCTCGGAGATCACCCTGCTCGGCCAGAACGTGAACGCCTACGGCTCCGACATGGGCGACCGCGAGGCCTTCAGCAAGCTGCTGCGCGCCTGCGGGCAGATCGACGGCCTGGAGCGCGTCCGCTTCACCTCCCCGCACCCGCGCGACTTCACGGACGACGTCATCGCCGCCATGGCCGAGACCCCGAACGTGATGCCCCAGCTGCACATGCCGCTGCAGTCCGGCTCCGACACCGTCCTGAAGGCGATGCGCCGCTCCTACCGGCAGGACCGTTACCTCGGGATCATCGAAAAGGTGCGGGCCGCCATCCCGCACGCCGCGATCACCACCGACATCATCGTCGGCTTCCCCGGTGAGACCGAGGAGGACTTCGAACAGACGCTTCATGTGGTGCGTGAGGCACGGTTCGCCCAGGCGTTCACGTTCCAGTACTCCAAGCGGCCCGGCACTCCGGCCGCGACCATGGAGAACCAGATCCCCAAGGAGGTCGTCCAGGCGCGGTACGAGCGTCTCGTCGCCCTCCAGGAGGAGATCTCCTGGGAGGAGAACAAGAAGCAGGTCGGCCGCACCCTGGAACTGATGGTCGCGGAGGGCGAGGGGCGCAAGGACGGAGCCACCCACCGGCTGTCCGGCCGCGCGGCGGACAACCGGCTCGTCCACTTCACCAAGCCGGAGCGGGAGGTGCGCCCCGGCGACGTGGTCACGGTCGAGGTGACGTACGCCGCCCCGCACCACCTCCTCGCCGAGGGCGCCGTCCTCGACGTGCGCCGCACGCGCGCGGGGGACGCGTGGGAGAAGCGCACCGCCGAAGCGGCGGCCAAGCCCGCGGGCGTCCTGCTCGGCCTGCCGAAGATCGGCGTCCCCGTGCCCCTGCCGGCCGTGACGACCGGCTGCGGCTGCGACTGAGCCTTGGGCTTCCGGCGAGGTCCGCACCCGGGCTCGCTCCAGGGGGGTGACACTCCGTCGCGTCCGGAGTTGCCCGTCCGGAGTTGCCCACAGGGAGTAACACTCCGTCGTAGACCGGAGCTACCCTGCGGATCATGCTTGTCGCCGCCGCTGTCTGCCCCTGCCCGCCGCTGCTCGTGCCCGAGGTCGCCGCGGGCGCCGCACCCGAACTGGACGCCGCGCGCGCGGCGTGCTCGGACGCGCTCGGCGTGCTCGCCGCGGCCCGTCCCGACCTGCTCGTGGTCGTCGGCCCGGCGGAGCAGCCCGCGCGCGGGCCCCATCCGCAGGGCACGCCGGGCTCCTTCCGGGGCTTCGGCGTCGACCTCGACGTACGGCTTGGCGCGGCCACGGACGTCGTTCCGGAGCGTGAGCTGCCGCCCTCGCTGGCCGTCGCCGCATGGCTGCTGGAGCGGACCGGCTGGGCGGACGCCCCGATCGAGGGACTCGGCGTGGGGGAACCGCTCGCGCCGGAGCGGTGCGTCGAGGCCGGCCGGTCTCTCGCCACCAGGGCCGCACGGGTCGCGCTGCTGGTGATGGGCGACGGCAGCGCGTGCCGCACCGTGAAGGCGCCGGGCTACCTCGACGAGCGGGCGGCCCCCTTCGACGCCGACGCCGCGCGGGCGCTGGGGGCGGCGGACCTGGCGGCCGTACGGGCACTGGACGCGGAGCTGGCGTACGAGCTGAAGGCCTCCGGACGCGCGCCCTGGCAGGTCCTGGCCGGAGCGGCCGAGGGCGCGGGCCTCGGCGGCGCGCTGCTGTACGACGACGCGCCCTACGGAGTGGGATACCTGGTCGCCGGCTGGTCCTGACGGTCCGGCCCCGCAGGCCCCACGCGCGGGAGGCACGGAACGGCGGACGGCCGCGGAGCTCTACTGCTCCGTGGCCGTCCGCCGTTCCGCATGCCGCGCGCTGCTCAGGAGGTGGGCGGCGGGCCCTCCGGCGGGGTGGGGGTCATGGGGTCGCCCGGCCCGGTTTCGTCCTTGTGGGCGAGCCGGTCCATCGCGTCCTTGGCCTTGCCCGTGCCGGCCTGGATCCTGTCGCTGTACTTGCCCTTGGTCCGCTCGTCGACCGCCTTGGCGGCCTTGTCGAGCCCGTGCTGGACCTTGTCGCCGTGCTGGCGCGCGAGGTCCGACACCTTGTCCTTGGCCGGGACGAGCCTGGCCTTCATGTTGTCCAAGAGACCCATGGTCCACCTTCCCTCGCGGGACAGTTACGTGCGGGCGCCCTCGCCGGTCTCGTTGTCGGCGGCCTCCTCGGCGGACTGCTGCTTGGGGATCTCGGCGGCATCGGCCGCGCCGGGCTCGACGGCCTCCGTCCTCGCCGCCCCGTCCTCACGCGCGTCCTCGGCCGGTTTCTCCGTCTCCGCCGCCTGAACCACGTCCTCCGCCCCGGCGGCCGCCGACTCCGCGACGGTCTCCGCCTCGGCGGCCGGGGCCTCCTCCGGTCCCTCCTCCGGTGCCTTCGACCTGCCGAAGAGCCGTGCAAAAACGCCCATATCAACTCCATACGGTACTCGTGCGGGCGAAATCCCGCGTTACGCGGTGCGTCCGGTTGCGCCGCCCGGGTCACCGCCTGGCGAAACCCGCAGACGGCACCTCGCCACGGGCAACGACCAGGAACGCGTCACGTCACGTAACTCGTTCGAGGTGGGGTCGGGAGGTTTGCGAGACTGGTGCGGTGAGCAGTGCACCCCCCGCCCCCCGCGTCATCGCCGTCGTCGGACCCACCGCGGCCGGAAAGTCCGATCTGGGCGTTTTCCTGGCCCAGCGGCTCGGCGGCGAGGTCGTCAACGCCGACTCCATGCAGCTCTACCGGGAGATGGACATCGGCACCGCCAAGCTGACGCCGCAGGAACGCGGAGGCATCCCGCACCACCTGCTGGACATCTGGGACGTGACGGTCACCGCCTCGGTCGCCGAGTACCAGAGGCTCGCCCGCGCCAGGATCGACGCACTGCTCGCCGAGGGCCGCTGGCCGATCCTGGTCGGCGGCTCCGGACTGTACGTCCGCGGCGCGGTCGACAACCTGGAGTTCCCCGGCACCGACCCCGAGGTCAGGGCCCGCCTGGAGGAGGAGCTGGCGCTGCGCGGCTCCGGCGCGCTGCACGCCCGGCTGGCCGCCGCCGACCCCGACGCCGCGCGCGCGATCCTGCCCAGCAACGGCCGCCGTATCGTCCGGGCGCTCGAAGTGATCGAGATCACCGGCCGCCCCTTCACCGCCAACCTCCCCGGCCACGACTCCGTGTACGACACCGTCCAGATCGGCGTCGACGTGGCCCGGCCGGAACTCGACGAGCGCATCGCGCTGCGGGTCGACCGGATGTGGGAGGCGGGGCTCGTGGACGAGGTGCGCGCCCTGGAGGCGCGCGGGCTGCGGGAGGGCCGTACGGCGTCGCGCGCCCTGGGCTACCAGCAGGTGCTCGCGGCGCTCGCCGGGGAGTGCACCGAGGAGGAAGCGCGGGCCGAGACCGTACGCGCCACCAAGCGCTTCGCGCGCCGTCAGGATTCATGGTTCAGGCGCGACCCCCGGGTGCACTGGCTGAGTGGGGCGGCCGCCCACCGAGGGGAACTTCCGCGGCTGGCATTGTCGTTGCTCGAACGACCGGTCACAGCCTGATCACGTCATGGCATCGGGATGCGCCGCCGGTCATCGCCGCCTTCGGTGCCGTGCCATCATCGAGCTTCGATCGACCAAGTGGAGTCCTAGTTGGGAGGGCGCGTGGCGATGGAGGCCGGCCCTCGTGACACCGCACCAAGTGCCGAAGACATCGGCACCGGCGACGGCGAACCGGAACACAGCGGTGACCGTCTGGTCGACGACGGGCCCGAGGAGACGCCCGACGGCGTGACCGACGACGGTCCCGAGCCCGAGGAGATGTACGCGGGCGGACCGGAGGTCGAGGTCGAGCTGCGTCCCCAGCGCCGACTGCGCATCTGGCAGCTCGCGCCGATCGTGGGCCTGGCGGCGGTCGGCTCCCTGATGTTCGCCTTCCCGCTCGCCTTCGACGGCGACAGCGGTGCGGTGATCGCCATGCTGGGCCTGCTGATCTGCTCCTGCGCCGCGGGCTGGGGCATGATGGCGGCCCGCCGCGTCGGCTACAGCCTCCCCGGCCTGCCCGCCCGAGGCTCAGGCCGTCGCCCCGACTGGCGCGTCATCCTCGCCTACGTCCTCCTCGTGGCCCTCGCAGCCACCCTCGCGGTCTGGCGAGTGGCCCGCCTCCGCTGACCCAGCGCACGCGAAGCGCCCCAAAGGGGCGCGGGGCTGTGTCTGATATGCGGCTCCGCCGCGTGGGCGCGACAAGCGACGACGGACGCGCACCGAAACCTCCGGGCCTCAGCCCCCCCAAATACCCCCTCCGGCGTCCCCGTCCCTCGGCCGACCCGAGCGGAGCGACCCCGTACGATCGAGGCATGAGCACCCGCATCCCGTTCCTGAAGGGGCACGGCACCGAGAACGATTTCGTGATCGTTCCGGACCCCGAGAACGCCCTCGACCTGACCCCGGCCGCCGTCGCCGCCCTGTGCGACCGCCGCGCCGGTATCGGCGGCGACGGGGTGCTGCACGTCGTGCGGTCCGCCGCCCACCCGGAGGCCGCGGGGATGGCGGCCGAGGCGGAGTGGTTCATGGACTACCGCAACGGCGACGGCTCGGTCGCGGAGATGTGCGGCAACGGCGTACGCGTGTTCGCGCGCTACCTCCAGCACGCGGGGCACGCCACCGAGGGAGACCTCGCGATCGCCACGCGCGGGGGCGTGAAGACCGTGCACATCGCCAAGGACGGTGACATCACCGTCGGCATGGGCCGCGCCCGCCTCCCCCAAGGGGGCGTCACGGTGCGTGTCGGAGAGCGCAGCTGGCCCGCCCGCAACGTGAACATGGGCAACCCGCACGCGGTCGCCTTCGTCGAGGATCTCGCGCACGCCGGCGACCTGCTCTCCCCGCCCCCCTTCAGCCCGGCCGACGCCTACCCGGACGGGGTGAACGTCGAGTTCGTCGTGGACCGCGGCCCCCGCCACGTCGCCCTGCGCGTGCACGAGCGCGGTTCCGGCGAGACCCGCTCGTGCGGCACGGGCGCGTGCGCCGTCGCCGTGGCAGCGGCCCGGCGTGACGGCGCCGATCCCGCGACGACCGGCACCCCGGCGACGTACACCGTGGACGTGCCCGGCGGACGGCTCGTCATCACCGAACGCCCGGACGGCGAGGTCGAGATGACCGGCCCCGCCGTGATCGTCGCCGAGGGCGAGATCGACGCCGAGTGGCTCGCGGGCGTACTGCGCTGACCGAAAGTCCTGCCGATCGCAGGGCACATGGCGCACATCCCAAACCTCCTGACCGTCGCTCGAATGGGTGATCCGTTTCACGCTCGGCGAGAGGCGGTCGGTCGGGCGTGGTGAGCTCGGTAGCATCAAGCACCGGCACGGACGGGGGAGACGTCGCCATCCCTGAGCCGCGCACGCCCTCGGGGCCCCGTCCGCCGGTCCACGAGCCGGAGGTGCCCATGAGTGCGGAGGCCACGAACCCTGCGAATCCCGGCCCGGTGGCGCCCTCGCCGTCCGCGGTGCCTACCGCGGCCCGCAGGAAGTCCCGGCCCCGGATCGACCTGCGCCGGCTCGGCCGGGCCGCGCTGCTCGGGCCCACCGCCCGCACCAGACTGCCCGACGCCATCAGCCATGTCGTCGAGGCCCACCGCGCGCACCACCCCGACGCCGAACTCGAACCCCTGCGCCGCGCCTACGTCCTGGCCGAGTCCTCGCACCGCGGCCAGATGCGCAAGAGCGGTGAGCCGTACATCACGCACCCGCTCGCCGTGACCCTGATCCTCGCCGAACTGGGCGCCGAGACCACCACCTTGACGGCCTCCCTGCTCCACGACACCGTCGAGGACACCGACGTGACCCTGGATCAGGTGCGGGAACAATTCGGCGAGGAGGTCCGTTATCTAGTCGACGGTGTGACGAAACTCGAGAAGGTCGACTACGGAGCCGCCGCCGAACCGGAGACCTTCCGCAAGATGCTCGTCGCCACCGGCAACGACGTGCGCGTGATGTCGATCAAGCTCGCCGACCGCCTCCACAACATGCGCACCCTCGGCGTGATGCGCCCGGAGAAGCAGGCGCGGATCGCCAAGGTCACCCGGGACGTCCTCATCCCGCTCGCCGAACGCCTGGGCGTGCAGGCCCTGAAGACCGAACTGGAAGACCTGGTCTTCGCCATCCTGCACCCCGAGGAGTACGCGCACACGAGAGAACTGATCGCCGAGAACACCGCCCGGCCCGACGACCCCCTCGCGGAGATCGCAGACGACGTGCGCGGAGTGCTCAGGGACGCCGGCATCCAGGCCGAGGTGCTCATCCGCCCCCGCCACTTCGTCTCCGTCCACCGCGTGGCCCGCAAACGGGGCCAGTTGCGCGGCGCCGACCTCGGCCGCCTGCTGGTGCTCGTGAACGAGGACGCCGACTGCTACGGCGTGCTGGGCGAGCTGCACACCTGCATGACGCCGGTCGTCTCGGAGTTCAAGGACTTCATCGCCGTACCCAAGTTCAACCTGTACCAGTCGCTGCACACCGCCGTCGCCCGCGCGGACGGACAGGTCGCCGAAGTCCTCATCCGCACCCACCAGATGCACAAGGTCGCCGAGGCGGGCGTCGTCGCCCTCGGCAACCCGTACGCCCCCGGGGCCGACGACCCCACCGACGGCGAGCGTGCCGACCCCACCCGCCCCGGCTGGCTCTCCCGCCTCCTCGACTGGCAGCAGGCGGCGCCCGATCCCGACACCTTCTGGTCCACCCTGCGCGAGGACCTGGCCCAGGACCGCGAGATCACCGTCTTCCGGCCCGACGGCGGCACCCTCGGCCTGCCCGAGGGCGCCACCTGCGTGGACGCCGCGTACGCGCAGTACGGCGAGGACGCGCACGCGTGCATCGGAGCCGGCGTCAACGGCCGCCTTGCCACCCTCAGCACCGTCCTGCGGGACGGCGACACCGTCCAGCTCATCATGGGCCAGGACCCGGCCTCGGAACCCTCCCGCGAGTGGCTGGAGCACGCCCACACCCCGGCCGCCCGCATCGCCATCCAGCGCTGGATCGCCGCGCATCCGGCGGGAGCGGAGGAACCGGAGACCCCCACGGACACCGACACCGCGACCGCGACCCGTCGCGCCGGCGCGCACGCCGGGGTCCACGACGGTACGAGCGCCCCGTCGGTACGCCCACCCGCCGGTGTTCCCGCGGGCCGCCCCCGCGGCGCCGATGTCCTCGTCGACCCTCCCGGCGCCGTCGTACGGCTCGCCGGGTGCTGTACGCCCGTACCGCCCGACGAGATCACCGGCTTCGCCGTCCGCGGGGGAGTGGTGACCGTGCACCGCCTGCGGTGCACGGCAGTGGAGCACATGACGAGCCGGGGGCGCGCACACGTCGGCGTGCGCTGGGGGGAGACGGCCGCATGCCGGGTCACCCTCGTCGCTGAATCGTTCGGCCGCCCCCATCTGCTCGCCGACCTCACCGAGGCGATGGCCCTGGAAGGCGCTGAGATCGTCTCCGCCACGGTCGAGCCGCCGACCGAGCAGCGGGTCCGCCACACCTACACGCTTCAGCTCCCCGACGCGGCCCACCTGCCCGCCCTCATGCGCGCGATGCGCGACGTCCCCGGCGTGTACGACGTGAGCCGCGCCCAGCACCAGGCACCGGCCTCCTGAGCGGCGCCCGGCACCGGGCACCGGCCTCCTGAGCAACGGCCGGCCCGCCGCACGTCAGCGCCCCGCACCGGCCCGAGGGGTGCCGGCCGACGGGCCCTGCGGAAGACGGCGTCCCGGAGCTACCCGTTCGGGTGGGACGAGCGCGCGTCGCCCACGTGGCGGCCGCGCGCGCTGGTAGCGGTGGTCCATGCCGCTCACCCCCCGCCTGCGCACGAGCCTCGCGTCCTTCCGGCACCGGACCACCCGGCACCGCAAGACGGCCCTGCTCGCCTCCGCCGTCTCCGTCTGCCTCCTCGCCGCCGGCGCCCCCGCCGCGCCCCTCGGCATCGGCGACCGGCTCTTCCCGTACCTGGGCAACCCGGGATACGACGTGGCGTCGTACGACCTCTCCTTCACCTATCCCGGCACCAACGACAAGCCGCTCCAGGCCGTCACCACCATCAACGCCCGGACGACCACCGAGCTGGACCGCCTCAACCTCGACTTCGCGCACGGCACCGTCGAGTCCGTCGACGTCGACGGACACCCGGCGGACTTCACCAGCGCGGGCGAGGACCTCGTCGTCACGCCGGAGGACCCGCTGCCGCTCGGCAGCTGGACCACGATCACCGTGAAGCACACCAGCGACCCCCGGCCCGCCAAGGGCGAGGACGGCGGCTGGGTGCGCACCTCCGACGGCCTCGCCATGGCCAACCAGGCCGACGCCGCCCACCTGGTCTTCCCGTGCAACGACCACCCGTCCGACAAGGCGATGTTCACCTTCCACATCACCGCCCCCAACGGCTACACCGTCGTCGCGAACGGACTCCCGGCCGGCGCCGACCGGGCCGGCGGCTCCACCACCTGGACCTATCGCAGCCGGCACCCCATGGCGACCGAACTGGCCCAGGTGTCCATCGGCCACTCGGCCGTACCGCACCGCGAGGGACCCCACGGGCTGCCCGTACGGGACGTCGTCCCCAGCGCCGACCGCAAGGCCCTGGAACCCTGGCTGGCCAAGACGCCCGACCAGATCGCCTGGATGGAGAGCAAGGTCGGCCCCTTCCCGTTCGAGACGTACGGCCTGATCATGGCCCAGGCGTCCACCGGGTTCGAACTGGAGACGCAGACGCTGTCCCTGTTCGAGAAGGACCTGTTCACCGACCCCGCCTACCCCAAGTGGTACGTCGAGTCGATCATGGTGCACGAGCTGTCCCACCAGTGGTTCGGCGACAGCGTCAGCCCCCGCACCTGGTCCGACGTGTGGCTCAACGAGGGGCACGCGACCTGGTACGAGGCCCTGTACGCCGAGGAGAAGTCGCACCACCCGATGGAGGCCCGTATGAAGGCCGCCTACAGCGCCTCCGACGGCTGGCGCGCCGCCGGCGGTCCGCCCGCCCGGCCCAAGCCGCCCGCGCCCGGCCAGAAGATCGGCATCTTCCGGTCGAACGTCTACGACGGCGCGGCGCTCGCCCTCTACGCGCTGCGGCAGGAGATCGGCCGGCCCGCCTTCGAGCGCCTGGAGAGGGCCTGGGTCCAGCAGTACCGGGACTCCACCGCAGGCACCGCGGACTACGTCCGCCTCGCCTCGGCCATCGCCGGCCGCGACCTGACCGGCTTCTTCCAGGCCTGGCTGTACGGAGCGAAGACCCCGCCGATGCCCGGCCACCCGGACTGGAAGTCGGACCCGCCGACCAAGGCGGCGAAGCGCCGGACCGCGCGATAACACGGTGACGCGGGCCCGTGGGACAGCGCGATAACACGATGACGGGACGGGACGTGCCGTGCGACCATCGTCGGGTTGGGCGGCACGGGATGCGGGAATCTTCCTGGGTACCCGTGCGTTGTCCCTCCTGAGCGGGGGCTCTCAGGACCGGCGCGGTGACGCGCCGCGACGTATGCCGACGGCCCCACGCGCACCGGTATTCCCATCGACGTAAGGATCCAATGACCTCCTCTTCTTCCCCTTCCCAGGACACCAAGCGCCTCGCGCACAGCCACCCCGAGGGTCTCCGGGCCGATGCCCTGATGGAAGAGGACGTCGCCTGGAGCTACGAGATCGACGGCGAGCGGGACGGCGACCAGTTCGACCGCTCCGAGCGCGCGGCCCTGCGCCGCGTGGCGGGGCTCTCCACCGAGCTGGAGGACGTCACCGAGGTCGAGTACCGGCAGCTCCGCCTGGAGCGGGTCGTGCTCGTCGGCGTGTGGACCACCGGCACCGCGCAGGACGCCGAGAACTCCCTCGCGGAGCTGGCCGCCCTCGCGGAGACCGCGGGCGCGCTCGTCCTCGACGGCGTCATCCAGCGCCGCGACAAGCCCGACGCGGCCACCTACATCGGCTCCGGCAAGGCCGAGGAACTGCGCGGCGTCGTCCTCGAAACGGGCGCGGACACCGTCATCTGCGACGGTGAACTGAGCCCCGGCCAGCTCATCCACCTCGAAGACGTCGTCAAGGTCAAGGTCATCGACCGTACGGCTCTGATCCTCGACATCTTCGCCCAGCACGCCAAGTCCCGAGAGGGCAAGGCGCAGGTCGCGCTCGCGCAGATGCAGTACATGCTGCCGCGGCTGCGCGGCTGGGGTCAGTCGCTGTCCCGGCAGATGGGCGGCGGCAAGGGCGGCGGCCTCGCCACCCGTGGTCCCGGTGAGACCAAGATCGAGACCGACCGGCGGCGGATCCGCGAGAAGATGGCGAAGATGCGCCGGGAGATCGCGGAGATGAAGACCGGCCGTGACCTCAAGCGCCAGGAGCGACGGCGCAACAAGGTGCCGTCCGTCGCCATCGCGGGCTACACCAACGCCGGCAAGTCCTCCCTGCTGAACCGGCTCACGGGCGCCGGCGTCCTCGTCGAGAACGCGCTGTTCGCGACCCTGGACCCGACCGTCCGCCGGGCGGAGACCCCGACGGGCCGGGCCTACACACTGGCCGACACCGTCGGCTTCGTCCGGCACCTGCCGCACCACCTGGTCGAGGCGTTCCGCTCCACCATGGAGGAGGTCGGCGGCTCCGACCTCATCCTGCACGTGGTGGACGGTTCGCACCCGAACCCGGAGGAGCAGCTCGCCGCTGTGCGCGAGGTGATCCGGGACGTCGGCGCGACCGACGTGCCCGAGATCGTCGTGATCAACAAGGCGGACGCCGCCGACCCGCTGGTCCTGCAGCGGCTGATGCGGATCGAGAAGCGTTCCATCGCCGTCTCGGCCCGCACCGGCCGGGGCCTCGACGAGCTGCGCGCGCTGATCGACGACGAGCTGCCCCGGCCGGCCGTCGAGATCGAGGCGCTCGTGCCGTACACCCAGGGCAAGCTGGTCGCGCGCGCCCACGCCGAGGGCGAGGTGATCTCCGAGGAGCACACCGCGGAGGGCACCCTGCTCAAGGTCCGGGTGCACGCGGAACTCGCCTCGGACCTGGCGCCGTACGCGCCGGCGCCCGCGGCCTGACACCGGCCCGGCCGGCGGCTGAACGGCCCGGCCGAACGAACGCAGGGCGAAGGCCCGCTGTCCCCTGGAGGACGGCGGGCCTTCGCTCTCACGTTGCCCCGGTCGCCGGTCGCCGGTCGCCGGTCGCCGGTCGCCGGTCCCGGGGCGCGTGGGCGCCGCTGTTCAGCGGCCTCCGTACGTCCTGCTCATGTTCTGGTAGAGCCCCTCGGCCTCCGTGCCCAGCTGCGGGCCCGCCAGCCAGGTGTTGTCCAGCGGGCCGATCGACGTGTTCGACACCAGGACCGTCTTGCCGTTCAGCACCCGGAACCAGCCGCCGCCGGAGGAGCCGCCGGTCATCGTGCAGCCGATCCGGTACATCGTCGGCAGGGACGGGCTCAGCGAGAGCCGGCCGGGCCGGTCCAGGCACTTGAACATCTTCAGCCCGCTGTACGGCGGCGCCGCCGGGTAGCCCCAGGCACCCATGCTGCCGACCTCGGTCGCGGACGGAGCCGAGAAGTCGACGTCGAGGGCCGCGCCGACCGTCTCCTCCAGCGACTTCGAACCCGACTCCGGCTTCACGTGCAGTACCGCGTAGTCGTACGCCGCACCCGCGCCGCCCGATTCCGAGCCACCCCGGATCCACTGGTTCGAGGTGGAGGCCCAGTCCGCCCACCAGGTGCCGTAGGGGGCGACCTGCGAGGCCGTCGCATGGGCCAGCTGGGAGGCGGACTCGCCGAGGTCGTTGTACGACGGCACGAACGCGATGTTGCGGTACCACCCGCCGCTCCCACCGGCGTGCACGCAGTGCCCCGCCGTCCACACCAGGTTGGACTTGCCCGGATGGTTGACGTCCTTGATCACGGTCCCGGAACAGACCATCGGCCCCTTCGGGGAGTCGAAGAACACCTTCCCCACCGGAGCCGCGTGCCGGTGGTACGGCGTCTTCTCCGCCGCGGCCGGCACGGGCCGTGGTTCCGGATCACTGACGCCCTGATCGGCGGAGGCGTCCTTCGCCGAGACCGTCTTGTTCGCTTCCTGCGCGGACTTCATCCGCTCCGGCTTCCACAGCCCGTCGATCACCGGGTTGACGAAGTCCTGGGCCGCGCTCAGCCACTTGTCCTTGTCCCAGTTCTTCCAGCCGCCGTGCTGCCACTGGTCGACGTCGATGCCGTGCTTCTTCAGCTTGTCCGTGATGCCCGCCGGAATCCGGGCCTTGCCGCCGGCGTCGGCGGCCCGGGAGGCTCCCGCTCCGGCTCCCGCCTGGTCGCTCGCCTTGTCGCCGCCCGAGCCGCCGCAGGCGGTCGCGGTGAGTGCCAGGGCGGCGACCAGGCCGGTCGCGGTGAGGACGGCGCGGCCGCGCCGGGACCGGCGTGCCGAGGACATACGTGTGGAACGCATGGTGCGATGACCCCCGTTGATGCGTGTGATGAGACCCCACTATGCCCGTGGGATCGGGGACGAACGGCGGCGAGCCGGTGAAGGTTCCTGTCAGACGCCCCGCCGCCGCCCATGACCCCGCTGATCCGCGGCCGGACCCTAGCGCCCGGCGAACTTCTTGCTGACCGTCTGGTACACGCCCTTGGCCACGTCACCCAGGCGGGGACCCGCCAACCAGCCCGAAGTCACCGGACCGATCGACGTGTTGGACACCAGCGCCGGCTTGCCGTCCGGGCCCGTCTCCACCCAGCCGCCGCCGGAGGAGCCGCCGGTCATCGTGCAGCCGATGCGGTACATCGTCGGGTCGGACTTCTTGAGCGACAGCCGGCCCGGCTTGTCCTGGCACTGGTACAGCAGCTGCCCGTCGTACGGCGGCGCCGCCGGGTATCCCGACGCCGTCATCTTCCGCACCTTCGGCACCGCCGGTGCGTTGAAGTTCACCGGCAGCGCACCGCCGACCGTCTCCTCCAGCGACTTGCCGCCACTGCCCTGCTCCGGCGTCACATGGATGACGGCGAAGTCGTACGGGGCACCCTGGCCGCCGGTCTCACCGCCCTGGTCGATCCACTGCTGGGACGTCATCGCCCCGTCCGCCCACCACACGCCGTACGGCGCGACCTCGGACTTGGTGGCACCCTGCAGCTGCGCCGCCGACTTGCCCGCGTTGTTGTAGGAGGGCACGAAGGCGATGTTGCGGTACCAGCCGCCCTTCTTGCCCGCGTGCACGCAATGCCCCGCCGTCCAGATGAGGTTGGACTTGCCCGGGTGCGCCGGGTCCTCCACGACCGTCGCCGAGCAGACCATCGTGCCCTCGGGGGAGTCGAAGAACACCTTGCCCGACGCGGCCGCGTTGGTGTGGTATGGCGGCCGGACCGCCTGGGCCTGCACCGGAGCCGGCGTCGGGTCCGTCACGCCCTGGTCGCCGGAGATGTCGTTGTCGTCGACCTTCTTGTCCGGGTCGTTGGCGTGCCGCATCCGGTCCGGGTCCCACAGCCCCTTGATGATCGGGTTGATGAAGTCGTTGGCCTCACGCAGCCAGTCGTCCTTGTCCCAGTTCTTCCAGGCCCCGTGCTTCCACTTGTCGATGTCGATCCCGTGCTCTTTGAGCTTCTGCCGGATGTCGTCCGGGATCTTGATCTTTCCGTCACCGGTGCCGGCCGCGGTCGCGGTGGCGGTCGGTTCGCCGCCGGCGTTGTCATTGCCACCGTCGCCGTTGCAGGCGGTGGCGGTCAGCGCCAGGGTCGAGGCGAGGGCGACTGCCGCCAGCACGGGGGAGGTTCTGCGGGAAGCACCCCTCTCCCGGCGAACGGTGAACGGCGGACGTATGGATCGCATGCTGGTGACTCCCCCTGGAATAAAGGAACTCGGTGCTGAAGTCATGACATCGGCGGGGAACTCATGAGGAGTTCACGCCGGTCCACGACCATCTGGGAACGGCCTCACACACTATGCGCTCGCTGTGGGGGACTTCCGACGGAACGGCAACGGTTCCGTCACGGCAAGGATCTTGAGGCAACCCGTAACCGGGCGGGCGGCGCGCGGTTGGTAGGGGTGGGGAGCCTGCTGCCCGTGCGCGCGGACCCCAAGCATCAGCAGGCATCAACTCGCCTCTGGACGACGGGGAGAAAGCGAGGGGGACAGCCGGGCCGTTCCTACCTGCCTCCCCCACACCTCCTCCGCGGCGTCCGGTGCCGCCACCGACTCACGACGCGGCGACCGCGCCCCCGTACCCGCCCCCGCACACCGCCCCAGCCGAGCCCCCGAGGAGCCGTCTTGCCCGCCGCCCCGACACCCGACGGCCATCCCCTCGCCTCCGCGGAAGGGGTGATCACCGCCGACGAGGCCGCTCCTGCGCCGGTCGCCGAGTCGGTCCCCCAGCAGAAGAAGGGGTCGCCGGAAGCGATGGGGCGGGGGCAGCGGGGGCGCCTCACCGCCGGCCACCTCACCGGCGTCACCGCCGGCCTCGTCACCGACCCCCTCGACGATCCCGATCCGCACCGGGCCGCCCAGGCCGCCGCTGTCGAGAACCTCCTCCGCTGCTGGACACGGGAGACCGGCACCCCCGCGCCGGACGCCGGCGTCCTGCGCATTCCGCTGCCTGCCACCGGCACGTCCCTGACCGTGCCGGTGCACCACTGGTCCCCCGCCGGCTGGCACCGCTTCGGGTCACCGCGTCTCGCCGGCACGCCCGAGTCGGCCCCGCCCGTCGACGCGGTCACCCTCGCCGCGCTGCTCGGCAGGGAAACGCCAGGTAGGGAGACGCCAGGCAGCACCTCCTTCCCGTCAGCCCCCGCCGCCGACCTCGTCTCCGCTGTGGCCGACTCCGTTCGCCGCACCACCACCTTCATCCGCGACCGGCGCGCCGACCCTGCCGACGGCCCCGACCTCTTCCTCAGCGCCGAACAGGCACTCCTCCTCGGTCACCCGCTGCACCCGGCCCCCAAGAGCCGTGAAGGCCTGACCGAGACCGAGGCCCGGCTCTACTCACCGGAATCACACGGCTCCTTCCCCCTGCACTGGATGGCTGTCGCCCCCTCTCTGCTCGCGACCGACTCGGCCTGGACCGAGCGCGGCCGACCCGTCACCGCGGCCGACCTCACCCAGCGGCTCGCCGGACCGGGACTGCCCCTCCCGGACGGCTGCGCCGCGCTGCCCCTGCACCCCTGGCAGGCCCGCGAGGTCCGGCACCGGGAGGTGACCGCCTCCCTCCTCGACTCGGGACTGCTCCGCGACCTCGGACCCTTCGGCCCGCACTGGCACCCCACCTCCTCCGTACGCACCGTCCACCGAACCGGCGCCCCCGCGATGCTGAAGCTGTCGCTCGGCCTGCGGATCACCAACTCCCGCCGGGAGAACCTGCGCAAGGAACTCCACCGCGGGGTCGAGGTGCACCGCCTGCTCCGCGCCGGACTCAGCCGGCAGTGGCAGGCCGCCCACCCCTGCTTCGACATCGTCCGCGACCCCGCCTGGATCGCCGTCGACGACCCGGACGGCCGGCCCGTATCCGGACTCGACACAGTGATCCGACACAACCCGTTCACCGCAGCCGACGACGTCACCTGCGTCGCCGGGCTCGTCTCACCCCGGCCCCTCGCTGGAGAGGACGGCAACCCGTCCACGCACCGGCACACTTCGCCGTACGCGTCCCGAATGGCCGGCCTTGTCGCCCGGCTCGCCGCACGCACCGGCCGTCCCGTCGGAACCGTCGCCGCGGAGTGGTTCCTCCGCTACCTCGAAAACGTCGTCCGCCCCGTGCTGTGGCTGGACAGCGAAGCCGGCATCGCCCTCGAGGCCCACCAGCAGAACACGCTGCTCCTGCTGGACCGTGACGGCTGGCCCGCAGGTGGGCGCTACCGCGACAACCAGGGCTATTACTTCCGCGAGTCCCACCGTGCCGCGCTCGACGCCCGGCTTCCCGGCATCGGCGACCGCAGCGACACCTTCGTCTCCGACGAGGTCACCGACGAACGGTTCACCTATTACCTCGCCATCAACAACGTGTTCGGTCTGATCGGCGCGTTCGGCTCGCAGCACCTCACCGACGAGCGACTGCTCCTCGCCGCGTTCCGCCGCTTCCTCACTGACCTCGCTACGGGACCCGCCGCTCTGCGGACCACCCTGCCCGGCCGCCTGCTCGAATCACCTGTCCTGCGCTGCAAGGCCAATCTGCTGACCCGGCTGCACGGCCTCGACGAACTCGTCGGCCCGGTCGACACCCAGTCCGTCTATGTCACCCTCACCAACCCCCTCCGTTCCTGAACCGACCTCCGCCGACCCGAACAGGCCCACACCGCACAGCCCGTTTCGCCTTCACCTTCCTCCTTCGCCCGAGAGGAGCGCACCGTGCTTCCCACCGACGCGAGTGCCGGCACCGGTTCCGGCTCCGTCGCCCCCCTCCACGCCGACCGCCTCGGTCCCCGACAGGACAGCGAGGACACCCTGGACCTGCGTCTGCCCGACGAGTTCGTCGCGCTCTTCTCAGCGGACCGGCCCGCCCGTACCGATGACCTGCTCGACCACATCGGCACCTGGGGGAGCGTCCCCACGCCCATGGGCACCTTCCAGCTCGTGCCGGTACGCGTCGAGCGCGACCTGCCCCTCATCCATGGCTGGATGAACGACCCCGCCGTCGCCGCGTTCTGGGAGCTGGCCGGGCACCCGAACGAGACGGAGAAGCATGTGCGGGCGCAACTCGACGGTGACGGACGCAGCGTCCCCTGCCTCGGCGTGCAGGACGGCACCCCCCTGAGCTACTGGGAGATCTACCGGGCCGACCTGGATCCGCTCGCCCGCCACTACCCGGCCCGCCCGCACGACACGGGCATCCACCTCCTCATCGGGGACGCCGAGCACCGGGCCCGCCGACTGGGATCCACCCTTCTGCGAGCCGTCGCCGACCAGATCCTGGACCGGCGCCCCGCCTGCGCACGCGTCGTAGCGGAACCCGATCTTCGCAACACCCCCTCCGTGGCCGCGTTCCTGAGCGCGGGATTCCGGTTCGACTCCGAGGTCGACCTGCCCGGCAAGCGGGCCGCCCTCATGGTCAGAGACCGCGTCCTGCGCCATGCCCTGTGAAACTTATTGTCACGCTTCGCAATTGCGTCGTCACATGTAGTACGAGCGACGGGTGGCGTCCGTTCCCGGATGCACGAAAATTCTTCGGATTCCCCCCGACTCGCGGGTTCGAGTCCGCCCACACAGGCGCCCACACCGGCGCCCGCACTCCCCGTCCATCCCTGTCCGCCCTCCTCCCACCCGCAGGAGCCACCGGCCGTGATCCCACCCCCCGACGCCGGCTCGACCATCCGTTTGTCAGTCCAGGGCCGTAGGGTGGTCGGGCTATGACGAAGCCCTCCCTCTCCGAACTCCTGCATGCCGCCGTCGCAGCCGTCGGCGGCACGGAGCGCCCCGGCCAGGTGACCATGGCCGAAGCGGTCGCCGAGGCCATCGACGACGGATCCCACCTGCTGGTCCAGGCCGGCACCGGCACCGGAAAGTCGCTGGGCTACCTCGTGCCCGCGCTCGCGCACGGAGAGCGGGTGGTCGTCGCCACCGCCACCCTCGCCCTCCAGCGCCAGCTCGTGGAGCGAGACCTGCCGCGCACGGTCGACGCCCTGCACCCCCTGCTCCGCCGCCGCCCCGAGTTCGCCATGCTCAAGGGCCGGTCCAACTACCTGTGCCTGCACCGCCTGCACGAGGGCATGCCGCAGGACGAGGAGGAGGGCCTCTTCGACCAGTTCGAGGCCGCCGCTCCCACCAGCAAGCTCGGCCAGGACCTGCTCCGCCTGCGTGACTGGTCGGACGACACCGAGACCGGCGACCGGGACGACCTCACGCCGGGTGTCTCCGACCGCGCCTGGGCGCAGGTGTCGGTGTCCTCCCGTGAGTGCCTGGGCGCGTCCAAGTGCGCGTACGGCGCCGAGTGCTTCGCCGAGCTGGCCCGGGAGCGGGCCAAGCTCGCCGAGGTCGTCGTCACCAACCACGCGCTGCTGGCCATCGACGCCATCGAGGGCGCGCCGGTGCTGCCGCAGCACGAGGTGCTGATCGTGGACGAGGCGCACGAACTGGTCTCCCGCGTCACCGGCGTCGCCACCGGCGAACTCACGCCCGGCCAGGTCAACCGCGCGGTGCGGCGTGCGGCGAAGCTCGTCAACGAGAAGGCGGCGGATCAGCTGCAGACCGCGAGCGAGGGCTTCGAGAGAGTGATGGAACTGGCCCTCCCGGGCCGTCTGGAAGAGATCCCCGAGGACCTCGGCTACGCGCTGATGGCCCTGCGGGACGCCGCTCGCACGGTCATCTCCGCGATCGGCGCGACCCGCGACAAATCGGTCCAGGACGAGGACGCCGTCCGCAAACAGGCGCTGGCCTCGGTCGAGTCGGTGCACGACGTGGCCGAGCGGGTCCTGAACGGCTCGGAGTGGGACGTCGTCTGGTACGAGCGGCACGACCGCTTCGGGGCGTCCCTGCGCGTCGCCCCGATGTCAGTCTCCGGGCTGCTCAGGGAGAAACTGTTCGCGGACCGGACCGTCGCCCTCACCTCCGCGACCCTCAAGCTGGGCGGCGACTTCAACGGCGTGGGCGCCTCGCTCGGCCTCGGTCCCGAAGGCGCGACCGGCGAGGATTTGCCGCAGTGGACGGGTGTCGACGTCGGTTCGCCCTTCGACTACCCGAAGCAGGGCATTCTGTACGTCGCCAAGCATCTTGCGCGGCCCGCCCGGGACGGCGACCGAGCGGACATGCTGGATGAGCTGACCGAGCTGATCCAGTCGGCAGGCGGCCGTACTCTCGGGCTGTTCTCATCGATGCGGGCTGCTCAGCTCGCCGCCGAGGAGTTGCGCACGAGGATCCCGGAGTTCCCCGTTTTGCTCCAGGGCGAGGAGACACTCGGTGAACTGATCAAGAACTTCGCCGCCGATCCCCGGACCTGTCTCTTCGGCACGCTGTCGCTCTGGCAGGGCGTGGACGTCCCCGGCCCCAGTTGTCAGCTGGTCGTCATGGACAAGATCCCGTTCCCGCGGCCCGACGACCCGCTGATGAGCGCCCGGCAGAAGGCGGTGGAGGACGCGGGCGGCAACGGCTTCATGGCTGTGGCCGCCACGCACGCGGCGCTGCTCATGGCCCAGGGCGCCGGCCGGCTCGTCCGCGCCTCGGGTGACCGCGGTGTCGTAGCCGTGCTGGACCAGCGGCTGGCCACGGCGCGGTACGGGTCCTATCTGAAGGCCTCGCTGCCCGACTTCTGGTACACCACGGACCGTAACCAGGTGCGCAAGTCGCTGGCGGCGATCGACGCGCTGGCGAAGCAGGCGGAAGCCGAATAGAGCGGTACTCCTGGGCGGTCACGCTGCGGCGGGCTGACCGCCCAGGAGAAGAAGTGGCCGGTCTCCAGGGCGAAAATCCTCTGGGGTGAAAAGCACGGGACCCCGGAACCGGCGCAGGGGTTCCGGGGCCCGGTCAGGGGGCGGGCCGCCTTCGGGGCCCGCCCGCCGCAGCCGTCACACGCGCCGCAGCACGGCGACGACCTTGCCCAGGATGGTCGCGTCGTCGCCAGGGATCGGCTCATAAGCCGCGTTGTGCGGGAGGAGCCACACGTGGCCGTCCTCGCGCTTGAACCGCTTCACGGTGGCCTCGCCCTCCAGCATGGCCGCCACGATGTCGCCGTTCTCGGCGACGGGCTGACGGCGGACGGTGACCCAGTCGCCGTCGCAGATCGCGGCCTCGATCATCGAGTCGCCGACCACCTTGAGGACGAAGAGTTCGCCGTCACCGACGAGCTGACGGGGGAGCGGGAAGACGTCCTCCACCGACTCCTCCGCCAGGATCGGGCCGCCGGCCGCGATCCGGCCGACCAGCGGCACATAGGACGCGGCGGGCTTACCGGCCGTGTCGGTCGGCTGCACGGAGACGCTCTGGTCGGAGCCGCGCACCTCGTATGCGCGCGGCCGGTGCGGGTCCCGGCGCAGGAAGCCCTTGCGCTCCAGTGCCATCAGCTGGTGCGCCACGGAGGACGTGCTGGACAAGCCGACGGCCTGGCCGATCTCCCGCATCGACGGCGGGTACCCCCGACGCTGCACGGAGTCCCTGATGACCTCGATCACCCGGCGCTGCCGGTCCGTGAGTCCGGAGCTGTCCGCCCGGATGCCTGGAGGTCGACCCGGCAGGGAGCGCTTGTGCCCCTCCGGACTCGTGGCTTCGTTCATCGCATGCACCGGCTCGACCCGGCCCTGGGAGCGGTCCTGGGCAGTGATGGTGGCACTGTCTGCGGTGGTGGTCACGTCGGCCCCTCTCGATGGTCTCCCTGCTGCACAACGGTAGTTGCTTTCGAAAGGTTGCGCCAAACACACGTTCGAGTGAAAAACCGCGGTTCGCCTGGTGCGGTGATGTGTCTGGGTGTATAGCTGACGCGGCACCTGGCGGACGAAAGCGCCCATTGTTGTACTCTTCACCGCCAGGATGGTGACCTCGTGGGTCGCCGCCCCAGTCTGCCATCCGGAATCCGGTCAACCGGTCCCCGGGTCCCTTCTGCGCCGGAGTCGCACGCGTCCTCCGTCCGGCGCCCACGGTATCTCCGTAAGTGTCGCCGGGGTACGGTCGTGCGTCCGTGTGTTCGGACGTACTCATGGGCGCGGCCCGTGACACCGCCCGGGCCCGTGCTCGGGCCGCGACACGCGAGCCCACCTTCGCCTATGGCCCGATCCACCACATGTAGTGGTTGGATGGCTACCGCGCACCAGAACTTGTGTTTTTCTCAGGTGCCCCCGGGTCTCCCGGGCCGCCGCGATCGCCTATGCTTAGGCCTGCTTCGCGGGACCCCTGAGGTCTGGCGAGGCTGTTGAGTCTGCTGTGAGGAGGGTTGGAGATCATGCACTGCCCCTTCTGCAGGCACCCCGACAGCCGCGTGGTCGACAGCCGTACGACCGACGACGGCACGTCGATCCGCAGGCGCCGCCAGTGCCCCGACTGCTCCCGTCGTTTCACGACCGTGGAGACGTGCTCGCTCATGGTGGTGAAGCGGTCCGGAGTCACCGAACCGTTCAGCCGTACCAAGGTCATCAACGGCGTGCGCAAGGCATGCCAGGGGCGGCCTGTCACCGAGGACGCACTCGCCCAGCTCGGCCAGCGGGTCGAGGAGGCGGTGCGGGCCACCGGGAGCGCCGAGCTGACCACCCACGACGTGGGACTGGCCATACTCGGCCCGTTGCAGGAACTCGACCTTGTCGCCTATCTGCGATTCGCCTCGGTCTACCGGGCGTTCGACTCGCTCGAGGACTTCGAGGCCGCCATCGCGGAGCTGAGGCGGGCGACACGGGACCCCGCCGCGGACGACCAGGACGCGGGAGCGGGAAGCCAGGAAGACGACCGCGGACGCGGCGGGACCACGCAGGTCCCCGCGCCCGCCCACGCCGCCGACTGACCGGCGGCCCGGAGACCGCCGTTCCATGGCCGGGCTCCGGCCGGAGGCGGCGACCGAAGACCTGTTGCGGGCGGCAGCGTGGGATGCCCGTGACACAAGACAGAAACACCGTGCCACGGGAACAACGGGGCACTTCAGGGCGTTTTCGCCCGTACAGGGAGGCGGCATGACAGAGACGGCGAGCGGTCCGGCACGAGGTTCCCGAGCCAAGGGCGCCAAGGCCACCAAGGGGCTGCGGGTCGAGCGCATCCACACCACCCCGGGCGTGCACCCGTACGACGAGGTGAGCTGGGAGCGCCGTGACGTCGTCATGACCAACTGGCGCGACGGCTCGGTCAACTTCGAGCAGCGTGGCGTCGAGTTCCCCGACTTCTGGTCGGTGAACGCGGTCAACATCGTCACCAGCAAGTACTTCCGCGGTGCCGTCGGCACCCCGCAGCGCGAGGTCAGCCTCAAGCAGCTGATCGACCGCATCGTGAAGACGTACCGGAAGGCCGGCGAGGACCACAAGTACTTCGTCTCGTCCGCCGACGCCGAGATCTTCGAGCACGAACTGGCGTACGCCCTCCTGCACCAGATCTTCAGCTTCAACAGCCCCGTCTGGTTCAACGTCGGCACGCCCCAGCCCCAGCAGGTCTCCGCCTGCTTCATCCTGTCCGTCGACGACTCCATGGAGTCGATCCTCGACTGGTACAAGGAAGAGGGCATGATCTTCAAGGGCGGCTCCGGCGCCGGCCTGAACCTCTCCCGCATCCGCTCCTCCAAGGAGCTGCTCTCCTCCGGCGGCAACGCCTCCGGTCCCGTCTCCTTCATGCGTGGGGCGGACGCCTCCGCGGGCACCATCAAGTCCGGTGGTGCCACCCGCCGCGCCGCCAAGATGGTCGTGCTCGACGTCGACCACCCCGACATCGAGGACTTCATCGAGACCAAGGTGAAGGAGGAGGAGAAGATCCGCGTCCTGCGGGACGCCGGTTACGACATGGACCTCGGCGGCGACGACATCGCCTCCGTCCAGTACCAGAACGCCAACAACTCGGTCCGCGTGAACGACGAGTTCATGACGGCGGTCCAGGACGGAGGCCGGTTCGGCCTGCGCGCCCGCATGACCGGCGAGGTCATCGAGGAGGTCGACGCCAAGGCGCTCTTCCGCAAGATCGCCGAGGCCGCCTGGGCCTGCGCCGACCCCGGCATCCAGTACGACGACACGATCAACACCTGGCACACCTGCCCCGAGTCCGGCCGGATCACCGCGTCGAACCCGTGCAGCGAGTACATGCACCTGGACAACACGTCCTGCAACCTGGCCTCGCTGAACCTGATGAAGTTCCTCAAGGACGACGGTCAGGGCAACCAGTCCTTCGAGACCGAGCGCTTCCAGAAGGTCGTCGAGCTCGTCATCACCGCGATGGACATCTCCATCTGCTTCGCGGACTTCCCGACCCAGAAGATCGGCGAGAACACACGCGCGTTCCGCCAGCTCGGCATCGGCTACGCCAACCTCGGCGCCCTGCTGATGGCGACGGGCCACGCGTACGACTCCGACGGCGGACGCGCCCTGGCCGGCGCCATCACCTCCCTGATGACGGGTACGGCCTACCGCCGCTCCGCCGAACTGGCCGCCGTCGTCGGCCCGTACGACGGCTACGCGCGCAACGCCGACGCCCACAACCGCGTCATGAAGCAGCACGCCGACGCCAACGGCACGGCCGTCCGCATGGACGACCTGGACACGCCGGTGTGGGCCGCTGCCACGGAGGCCTGGCAGGACGTCGTCCGCCTCGGCGACAAGAACGGTTTCCGCAACTCGCAGGCGTCCGTCCTCGCCCCGACCGGCACCATCGGTCTGGCGATGTCCTGCGACACCACCGGTGTCGAGCCCGACCTCGCCCTGGTGAAGTTCAAAAAGCTCGTCGGCGGCGGCTCGATGCAGATCGTCAACGGCACCGTCCCGCAGGCCCTTCGCCGCCTGGGCTACCAGGAGGAGCAGATCGAGGCGGTCGTCGCCCACATCGCCGAGAACGGCAACGTGATCGACGCCCCCGGTCTCAAGCACGAGCACTACGAGGTGTTCGACTGCGCCATGGGCGAGCGCGCCATCTCCCCGATGGGCCACGTCCGCATGATGGCCGCGATCCAGCCCTGGATCTCCGGTGCCATCTCCAAGACGGTCAACATGCCGGAGACGGCGACCGTCGAGGAGGTCGAGGAGATCTACTACGGGGCCTGGAAGCTCGGCGTCAAGGCGCTCGCGATCTACCGCGACAACTGCAAGGTCGGCCAGCCGCTGTCCGCCAAGAAGAAGGACACCGCGGAGGAGAAGGCCAAGCAGCCCGCCGCCGTCGAGGGCAAGGTGGAGAAGGTCGTCGAGTACCGTCCGGTCCGCAAGCGCCTGCCCAAGGGCCGTCCCGGCATCACCACGTCCTTCACGGTCGGCGGCGCCGAGGGCTACATGACGGCCAACTCCTACCCGGACGACGGCCTCGGCGAGGTCTTCCTGAAGATGTCCAAGCAGGGCTCCACGCTCGCGGGCATGATGGACGCCTTCTCCATCGCCGTCTCGGTGGGCCTCCAGTACGGCGTCCCCCTCGAGACGTACGTCTCGAAGTTCACCAACATGCGCTTCGAGCCGGCCGGTATGACGGACGACCCGGACGTGCGGATGGCGCAGTCGATCGTCGACTACATCTTCCGCCGCCTGGCGCTGGACTTCCTGCCCTTCGAGACGCGCTCCGCGCTCGGCATCCACTCCGCCGAGGAGCGTCAGCGCCACCTGGAGACCGGTTCCTACGAGCCCTCCGAGGACGAGGTCGACGTCGAGGGTCTGGCCCAGTCGGCGCCGCGCGCCCAGGAGCTGAAGGCGGTCGCCGCGCCGAAGGCCGAGACCGAGGTGGCCAAGCCGGCGCCGCAGCAGGCCCACACCAGCGCCGAGCTGGTGGAAATGCAGCTGGGGATCCAGGCCGACGCCCCGCTGTGCTTCTCCTGCGGTACGAAGATGCAGCGGGCCGGCTCCTGCTACATCTGCGAGGGCTGCGGCTCGACCAGCGGCTGCAGCTGATGACACTTCGCTGCTGAAGTAGTTGAAGTGAGGGGCGCCGGCCTATGGCAGTCTGGAGCACCTGGTCGAGAAGATGAACGGCCTCACCGACAAGCCCCTGC
>NZ_JBEYVS010000045.1:50468-57123 GCF_040644095.1 Streptomyces sp. NPDC047028 | reverse complement strand
TGCTGGCTGGCCGCGCACACTGGCCCGGGCAGCTTGATGGTCCACAGCTTGGTGCCACCCCCCCCCCCGCAGGTCACGGGGCACGGCAGGGTCGGCGCCACCACGCCGCGGCAACAGGGACCTAGGTACCGACGACCCCCGCGTCGTGCGCGATGAGCCCCGCCTGGGTGCGGTTGACGCAGCCCAGTTTGTCCAGGGTGCGGGAGACGTAGCCCTTGATCGTGGCCTCGGTGAGGTACAGACGGGCGCCGATCTGGGCGTTGGAGAGGCCCTCGCCGAGGCCGGCCAGTACCTGGACCTCGCGTTCGGTGAGGGAGCCGACGAGTTCGCGGGCCCGGTCGCGGGCGGAGAGGCTGTCGGTGGAGGCGGCGATGAGACGGCGGGCGGCCGAGGGTGACAGGACGGTGTGGCCCTGGGCGGCGGTGCGTACGAGGCCGATCAGCTCGTCCGGCGGGGTGGACTTGACCAGGAAGCCGGTCGCGCCGGCCCGCAGCGCGCGCAGGACGTACTGGTCGGCGTCGAAGGTGGTCAGCACGACGATGTGCGGCGGGTCGGGGAGCGCGTTGACGCGTTCGATGGCGGTCAGCCCGTCCATGCCCGGCATCCGCAGGTCCATCAGCACGACGTCCGGGCGGTTGCGCCGGACCGCCTCGACGCCGGCCGCGCCGTCGTGCGCCTCGTCGACGACCTCGATGTCCGGGGCCGAGCCGAGGATGGTGCGCAGGAAGCCGCACACCATCGGCTCGTCGTCCACGACCACGACCCGTGCCACGCTCACACCTCCGGTCCGGCGGTCGGGACGAACGCGGGCAGGGTCGCCTCGACGCTGAAACCGCCGTCGGCACAGGGTTCCGCACGCAGCGTGCCGTGCACCAGCTCGATGCGCTGCCGCAGGTGCGCGAGCCCGAGCCCGGAGCCGGTCCCGGCGAGGGCGGAGCGGGGTGCGCCGGCCGGCGGGGTGTTGCGGACGGTCAGCCGTACCCGTGCCTGGCCGTACTCCACCCGGACCCGCACCCGGGCGCCGGGAGCGTGCTTGCGTACGTTGGTCAGCGCCTCGCGCAGCACCCGGTAGGCGGTGCGGCCCACCACCGGCGAGGCCAGCGCCGGGTCGCCCTCCTCGACCAGCTCCGTCGGTGTCCCGACCGCCACCGACTCGGCGACCAGGTCGGCGAAGCCCGCCACCGACGGGGTCCGGTCGCCCTCGGGTGCGGTACGCAGGATGCCGACCAGGTCCCGCAGTTCCTCCAGCGCCTGGCAGCCGGCCGCGCGCAGGTCCTCCGCCGCCCGCCGGGTCGCCTCGTCCGCCGCCGTCACCTTCAGGGCGCCGGCCTGGAGCACCATGAGGCTCACCCGGTGCGTGACCACGTCGTGCATCTCGCCGGCGAGCCGGGCGCGTTCCTCCGCACGGGCCTGCTCGGCCAGCAGGTAGCGCTCCCGTTCGGCCCGTTCGGCCCGCCCGACCAGGGCCCGCACCAGTTTGCGCCGGGTGTCGAAGTACAGCGCCAGCAGCGGCCCGACGGCCGTGCGCAGCAGCCCGATCGTCATGGTCGTGGCCGACGGTTCCCAGGGCCGCATGACGACGAGGGTGAGCGCGGCGAGCACGGCGTACGCGAGCCGGCGGTCGCGCTGGTAGAAGAGGGGGCCGTAGGCGGCGAGCACGGTGGAGAACGGGGCCCATACGCCGCCCTCGTGCGCCGGGGTCAGCAGGCCCGCCGGCTCGACGAGCAGCGACACCGCGAGCGTGAACGCGCCGAGCACGCCGACGACGGCCAGCGGTGCCCTGCGCCGCACGGCGAGCGAGGCGCAGGCCAGCGCCTGCACGCCCAGCATGGCCCAGGCGAGCGGCCCGGGGTGCTCGGGCCACCATGTTGCGCCGATGAGCGTCAGCCCGGTGTCGAGCAGCACGAACGCGACCGCGATCGCCACGTCCACGGCGGCCCGGTGCCGGCGGAACCACGGCCCGCCGCACGCCTCCGGCTGTCCGGTCGTACGACTCATACGGCTCACCGTAGGACACCCGTTCCCGGGCCGGGCCGGTTCGTCCCGTACGGAACACGTCCGTCACGCGCGGACCCTACGAAAGTCGTACGCGAGGCCCCGACCGTCGTACGCGAGGCCCCGGCGACCCGACCCTCGTCGGCCCGGGAACCGACGGCTCCCCCTGCCGCGGGGCGGGCCCACGGCCGTGGAATGAGGCCATGGACGCGACAGGCGACAACCACACCACCGCCCCTGCGACTCCCCGGCCCGGCCGTTACGCGGTCGATCCGGCCCGCTCCTCCCTCTCCTTCCGCACCCGGCACCTCTTCGGAGTGCTGCCGGTACACGGCACCTTCGCGGTCCGTGGCGGCACCGTCGAGGTGGCCGAGCTATTCACCGCGTCGAGCGTGCGCGCGGAGGTCGACGCGGACAGCTTCCGCACCGGCAACTCCGGGCGGGACACGGCCGTACGGTCGGCGAGGTTCCTGGACACCGTCCGGCATCCGCTGATCACGTTCACCGCCGAGAACATCGGCACGGCCGCGCCGGCCCACACAGTCACCGCCGGCGAGGCCCGCCCCGCCACCGCCGAAGGCGGCCGCCCCACCGCCATCGCCGGCACCCTCACCGCCTGCGGCGTCACCCGGCCCCTCACCCTCGCGATCGGGCGTGCCGAGGTGCTCGCGGACGCCTTCACCGTCCGCGCCCGCACCCGGATCGACCGCACCGCGTTCGGTGTGACGGCGTCCCGGGGCCTGGCCGGCCGCCACCTCGACGTGACCCTGGAGATCCGGTGCGTTCGGGCATGACGGCGGGTGACGCGGTCGTGGTGGAGGACCTGCACAAGCGGTACGGCGCGCTGCGGGCGGTGCGCGGGGTCGGCTTCACCGTCGGGCACGGGGAGATCTTCGCGCTGCTCGGCCGCAACGGCGCCGGCAAGACCACCACGATGGAGATCCTGGAGGGCTTCCGGGACCGGGACGGCGGACGGGTCCGCGTGCTCGGCCTGGACCCGGCCGACCGGTCGACCGGGCGGGCCCTGCGCGAGCGGGTCGGCATCGTCCTCCAGGACATCGCCGTGGAGCCGTACCTCACCGTCCGCGAGACCCTCGCCCGAAACGCCGGCTACTACCCCGCGCCCCGCGACACCGACGAGGTGATCGCCCTGACCGGCCTCACCGGGCTGGAGAGGCAGAAGGTCCGCGCGCTCTCCGGGGGCCAGAAGCGCCGCCTGGACCTCGCGCTCGGCCTGATCGGCGACCCGGACGTGCTGTTCCTGGACGAGCCGACGACCGGCTTCGACCCCAACGCCCGCCGGGCGGCCTGGCAGTCGGTGCGGGACCTGCGCGACGCGGGCACCACCATCCTCCTGACCACCCACTCCATGGCGGAGGCCCAGGAGCTGGCCGACCGGGTGGCGGTGATCGCGGACGGCCGGATCGTGGCCGAGGGCACGCCCGCGACCCTGGGCGGCCGGGACACCGCGCGGGCCCGCGTCCGCTTCACCCTCCCACCCGGCACGACGGCCGCCGGCCTCCCCGTCCCGGCCACCCTGGACGAGGACGGCCGCCTCGTCACCGTCGAGACCACGGACCCCACCCGCACCCTCCACCGGCTCACCGAGTGGGCGCTGCACCGGGGCACCTGCCTCGCCGGCCTCACGGTCGACAGGCCGAGCCTGGAGGACGTCTACCTGCGCCTCACCGACGATGTCTCCCCGCACCTCACCGACGAATACGCCGGCCCGCCCCGGAGGACGTCATGACCACCACCGGCGCCACCGCGTCCAAGCGGCGCCTGACCCTGCTGACGCACCAAGTCCATTACGAGCAGCTCTCGTTCTGGCGCAACCCGCAGAGCGCCTTCTTCACGTTCGCGTTCCCGGTCGTGGTCGTGGCGGTGTTCGGCGGGCTGTTCGGCGGCATCGGCCGGAGCGAGTTCTACTACGGCCGCTCCGCCCTCCAGTACTACGTGCCCACGATCGCCGCACTCTCCGTACTCGGCTCCTGCTTCAGCCAGTTGGCGATCGTGCTCGCGAACCGCCGCCAGAACGGCATCCTGAAGCGGGCCCGCGCCACCCCGTTGCCCGCCTCGGTCCACTTCGCGGGACTGCTGGCGCACTGCGTCCTGGTCAGCGTCGTCGACGTCCTGCTCATCGCCGCGGTCGGCCGCCTGTACGGCGTCCCGCTCCCCTCCCCCGCCCAGTGGCCCGCCCTCACCCTGACCCTGCTCCTCGGCGCGTCCGCGTTCTGCGCCCTCGGCGTGGCGGTGGCCGCCGTCATCCGCAACGCGGAGGCAGCCCCGTCCGTCGTCCAACTGGTGTTGTTCCCGCTGGTGTTCATCTCCGGCACGTACATGCCGATCCACTCGGCGGCCCTGAACACCATCGCCGCCGCCCTCCCGGTCGAGCCCTTCAACGACGCCCTGCTGCACGCCTTCACCACCGGGCACACGGGAGTCCCCTGGCGGGACTACGGCGTTTTGCTGCTGTGGGGTACGGCGGGCGCGGCGGTGGCGGTCCGGCGGTTCCGGTGGGAGACAGGGGCGCGGGCAAGGTGAGTGAGCACCCGCCGGTTCAGCGCTCCTGCCCCCGGATCCGCTGGGCGACCTCGCTGTTCTCGGTCTCCCACCAGGGCCGTACGAGGTCGGGGGCCGGTGCCGCTTCCACGGCTCCGCGGGCTCCCCCGGCTTCCCCGGCGGCCGGTGCCACGCGTGCCGCCGGGACCAGTTCGGCGTCCAGGCGGCGGTCCAGGGCCGCCGTCGACGCGCGCTCGCTGCGGGCCCACTGGGCGAGGATCGCGAGGACGAAGGGCAGGGCCACCAGCTCGGCGATGCCGACCATGGCACCGCCGCCGAGCTGCTGGTCGTGCTGGACGTCGCCCGCCCAGGCGGGGTGGTGGTGCAGGTACCAGGCGCCCGCGATCAGCGTGCCGTGGGTCATCACCACGACACCGGGCACGGCGTCGACGATGCCGTCGAGGAACACCAGCGCCGCCCGCACGGGGTGGGTGCACCAGGACGGCAGCGTCTCCTCACGGGTGAGGACCGGTACGACGAAGAGGCAGCCGGCGAGCAGCAGGTGCAGGTACATCAGCTGGTGCAGCGGGCCGTGGCGGAGCGCGGTCGCGAAGTACGGGGTGAAGTAGATCGTCAGCTCGGTGACGAGGACGAGGGCCGTGGTCACCATGGGGAAGGTGAGTGCGCGCACCAGCCGGCCGGTCACCGCCCCCCGCACGCGCCGCGCGGCCCGCTCGGGCAGGGCGCGGGCGGCGAGCCGCAGGGGGTCGCCGAGCGCGAGGCCGAGGGGCGCGAGCAGGTCGAGGAGGATGTTCTGCACGGCGGCCGGCCAGAAGAGCACCCGGTCGTAGACGGCCAGCGCGGACATCGTGGCCACGACGAGCGTGCCGAGGCCGAGCACGGCGAACGCGGCCACGCGGACCGCCGGCCAGCGCTCGCCCCGGCCCCTGAGCCGCAGCACACCCCAGCCGTACAGGGCGCCGAGCACGGTGACGAGCAGCAGTGCCGGGAGATCCAGTTGCCAGGTGGAGAGCAGCCGCCCCGTGGTGAGCACCGGCAGACTCTCCATGATCGAACTCCCTCCGCGGCCCGCCGGCCACCCGGCCGGCCCGTCGAGGCAGGCTACGCCCGCTTTCTGCCGGTTCCCGCCGGGCGGCGGGCCGGGCGGCCGCGTCTCACCGATCTCATACCGAACCCATACCGAGGGCGGGGAGCAGGGCCGGGGTAGGAACTGGAGTTCGATCCAGGGGCCCCGGGCGGACGCGGGCGACCCCGCCCCCGACTCGACGCGTATGGTCGGAGGACGAAAGGGGCAACGCGCATCGACCCGCCGCCGCCGAGCGGCCGGACGGTGAGCCGGGAGCCCGCCCGGGAACGGAGGCGCGCGGCCGCGTGCCCGACCCTACGTACTGTAGGTTCCCAACCGACCACAGCCATACGTCAGTTCAACGGGGGACACATGCAGGACACGGACACGGAGACTACGCCGGGGCCGGCCGACGCGCGCGACCTGGCCCCCACCCTCACCGTGCTGGTCGTCAGCCTCGCCATCGCCGCCATCGGCGTCTACCAGCTGTGCGGGTTCGGCCTGCACAGCCTCGACCGGCGCCCGCACCTGTTCAGCGACGGCCTAGCGACCGGCGGCGTGATCGTCGCCGTGGTGGCCGCCGGAGCGGCGGTGGGCAACCTCGCCTGGCACCTGGCGGCCGCCCGCCGCGGCACCGGCGCCCCGACACCGAGCCCGGACGAAGCCGGGTGACTCCGGAGCGGGCCGAGCAGCTCGGGGGCGGGCCGGGTGACTCGGTACGGGCCCGGGTGACTCCGGAGCGGGCCGGGTAGCTCAGGCGCAGGCCGAGTGACCTCGTACGGGCCCGGGCGGCCGCGTACGGACCTGGTGACTCCTGACACGGCCGCCGGCCCGCCGGCCCGACCGCACGGGACCCCGCCCCGGCCGATGGGGCCCCGCATGCCTGGTAGGAACTCGGTGTGAGGCGGCCGTACCCCGGAGCCGGGCACGCCCGCACCCGCGCTACCCTACGGCCTGTAGGGTCAACGTCTCACGCCGTCCTCCCCGTCCTCCCCGTCCTCCCCGTCCTCCCCGTCCTCCCCGTCCTCCCCGTCCTCCCCGTCCTCCCCGTCCTCCCCGTCCTCCCCGTCC
>NZ_JBEYVS010000045.1:19985-50369 GCF_040644095.1 Streptomyces sp. NPDC047028 | reverse complement strand
CCTCCCCGTCCTCCCCGTCCTCCCCGTCCTCCCCGTCCTCCCCGTCCTCCCCGTCCTCCCCGTCCTCCCCGTCCTCCCCGTCCTCCCCGTCCTCCGTCCCCTCCCTCAAGGTGACCGGTCACCATGCCCGCTCGACAGTCGGCCCTGATCTCCCCTCAGGTTCCCGCCCAGCGCACCCCCCGCTCCCCCCGCCGCGCACCCGACCCCACGGCCGTCGTCCCGGCCGGCACCGGCAGACTCCGGGCCCGGGCCGCCGCGGCCACCGTCTGGTACCTGCGCCTACAGGCGGTGCTGAACATCGTCGCGGTGCTGTCCCTGCCGTTCCGCGAGGAGGTGCACGAGCACAACGCGGGCGAGTTCTTCACCCCCTACCTGGCCACCGCCGGCCTGGTCTCCGCCGCGCTCGCACTGTTCCTCGCGGTCGTCATGCGCCGCCGCAAACGCGCCGCGTGGGTCTTCAACCTGCTCCTCGCCGGACCGCTCTTCGGCCTCTACGTCATCGCGCTGACCCGCGCCTCCTACCGCGAGCACCCGTTCAACTGGCTCTCCGCGGCCCTCACCGGCCTGTTCGTCGCCGCCCTGCTGCTCGGCCGGCGCGAGTTCGACGCCCTCGGCGACCGCTCCAACCCGCGCCTGGCCCTCGCCGTCGGTGCCGGCGGCCTCCTCGTCGGCGGCACCCTCGGCACGCTGCTGGTCCGCGCCACCAACACGGTCCCCGGCGCCGGCCTCAAGGACGAGATCTCCTACACCCTGCTGCGCGGCATCAGCGTCGGACCGCTCGCCGACCGCGTCGACGCCGTCGACGCGCCCCGCTGGGTGGACGTCGTCGTCAACCTCCTGACGGCCGCCGTCTTCGTCCTCGTCCTGCATGCCTGCTTCCGCGCCCCGCGCGGCGCCCGCCTGCTCGCCGCCGAGGACGAGGAGAGGCTGCGCGCCCTGCTGGACCGGCACGGCGAGCGTGACTCCCTCGGCTACTTCGCGCTGCGCCGCGACAAGTCCGTCATGTTCTCCCCGAGCGGCAAGGCCGCCGTCACCTACCGCGTCGTCGGCGGCGTCAGCCTCGCCTCCGGCGATCCCATCGGCGACCCCGAGGCGTGGCCCGGCGCCATCGACGCCTGGCTCGCCGAGGCCCGCCGGCACGCCTGGACCCCGGCCGTGATGGGCGCGAGCGAGGAGGCCGGCACGATCTACGGCCGGCACGGCCTGGACGCGCTGGAACTCGGCGACGAGGCCATCGTGGACCTCGCCGACTTCACCCTGGACGGCCGCGCCATGCGCGGCGTCCGCCAGGCCCACAACCGGGTCCGCCGCGCCGGATACACCGTCCGCGTCCGCCGCCACGAGGACATCCCCGACGACGAGACGGCCCTCCTCGTCGACCGCGCCGACCGCTGGCGCGACGGCGCCACCGAACGCGGCTTCTCCATGGCGCTGGGCCGCCTCGGCGACACCTCCGACGGCCGCTGCGTGATGCTGGAGTGCCGCGACGCCGACGGCGAGCCCCGCGCCCTGCTGTCCTTCGTCCCCTGGGGCGAACACGGACTGTCCCTCGACCTCATGCGCCGCGACCGGGCCTGCGAGAACGGCCTTATGGAGTACATGGTGGTCGAACTGCTTCTGCAGGCCGAAAAGTTGGGAATCCGCCGGGTCTCCCTGAACTTCGCGATGTTCCGCTCGGTCTTCGAACGCGGCTCCCGCCTCGGCGCCGGCCCGGTGCTGCGCCTGTGGCGCTCGACGCTCACCTTCTTCTCCCGCTGGTGGCAGATCGAGTCCCTCTACCGCGCCAACGCCAAGTACCGCCCGGTGTGGGAGCCCCGGTTCCTGCTGTTCGCCAAGACCGCCGACATCCCCCGCATCGGCCTGGCCAGCGCCCGCGCCGAGGGCTTCCTCACCCTCCCGGGACTGGGCGGACGCTCCCCGGAGGCCTGAGGCCCCCGGGGCCGGGGAGGTGGGTGCCGTACGGCGTCACGCGTCCCGGTGGATCTTCGTGTTGGACGCCTGCGCGCGGGGGCGCAGGACCAGCAGGTCGACGTTGACGTGGCTGGGGCGGGTGACCGCCCAGGTGATCGTCTCGGCCACGTCGTCCGCGCTGAGCGGCTCCGCGACCCCCTGGTAGACCTTCTCCGCCCGTTCCGAGTCGCCGCCGAACCGAGTCAGCGCGAACTCGTCGGTCTTGACCATGCCCGGCGCGATCTCCACGACCCGGACCGGCTGCCCGACGATCTCCAGACGCAGCGTCTCCGCGAGCACGTGTGAGCCGTGCTTGGCGGCGACGTAACCGGCGCCGCCCTCGTAGGTGCCGTGGCCCGCCGTGGACGACACGACGACCACCACGCCGTCGCCGCTCGCCACCAGCTTCGGCAGCAGCGCCTGGGTGAGGTTGAGGGTGCCGATGACGTTCGTCTCGTACATCGTGCGCCAGTCCGCCGGGTCGCCGGTGGCCACCGGGTCGGCGCCGAGCGCGCCGCCCGCGTTGTTGACCAGGACGCCGATCGTCTTGAACGCCGTGGCGAACTCGTCCACCGCCACGCGGTCCGTGACGTCCAGCTGGTACGCCGTCGCCGCGTGCCCCGCCGCGGTGATCTCCTCGGCCAGCGCCTCGATACGGTCCTTGCGGCGGGCGGTGAGGACGACCCGGTAGCCGGCCGCGGCGAGCTGCCGGGCCGTGGCGGCGCCGATGCCACTGCTCGCGCCCGTGACGACGGCGATGCGGGACGGGGCGGCGGGGGCCATGTGCACTCCTGGGTTCGAGGCGGCGCGGGGGCGACGCGGGCTGGGCTGGACCGGCCTCCAGCCTAGGCGAGCCTCAACCGCCGCTCCTCGGCGCCCACATGATCACGGCCATGCCGGCCAGGCAGATCAGCGCCCCGGTGACGTCCCATCGGTCGGGCCGGTAGCCGTCGGCGACGACACCCCACAGGAGCGAGCCCGCCACGAAGACGCCGCCGTACGCGGCGAGGACGCGGCCGAAGTGGGCGTCCGGCTGGAACGTGGCGACGAAGCCGTACGCGCCGAGGGCGAGCACCCCGCCGGCCGCCCACAGCCAGCCCCGGTGCTCGCGTACGCCCTGCCAGACCAGCCAGGCCCCGCCGATCTCGAGGACGGCGGCGACGACGAACAGGGCGGCGGAGCGGAGGACCAGTGACATGGCCGCAGCTTCGCACGCGGGCGCCTGCGGCGGGCGGGCGCGTAGGAGGCGGGTCGCAGCCGGCGAGCGGCAGCCCGTGGGGCAGGAGGCGGCGAGGGCGCGGCAGGGCGGCGGGCGCGGCGGGCGGCGGGACGCAGCCGGCGTGCGGCAGACGGCGTGCAGCAGCCCCAAGGGCCGAGGACGGCGGACGGCGGGCGGGCGACGGGGTGGCAGAGGTGAGCGGCAGGCGGTAGCCGGCGAGCGGCAGCCCGAGGGGCAGGAGGCGGCGGGGGCGCGGCAGGGCGACGGGGTGGCAGAGGTGAGCGGCAGGCGGCACCCGGCGGGCGGCAGCGCGAGGGGCAGGCGGCAGGCGGGCGCGGAAGGCCCCGGGGCGCAGCCGGCGGGCGGCAGACGGCGGGCGGCAGACGGCGGGCGGGCGGCAGACGGCGGGCGGCAGACGGCGGGCGGGCGGCAGACGGCGGGCAGCAGCCCCAACGGCAGGCGCGGGCGGTCCGCCGGGCCTCGCCCGGCGGGCGCTGTCACCTGTTGGACGGCGCCTGCCGTGCGGTCCACGTGGCATACATCCGTACGGCACACGGATCAGGGACGTGCGGATGCGGAGGCGTGCAGTGGTGAGTGGCGTATCGATGCGGGCGCGGATCGGGATGGCGATGACCGGGGCGTGCGGCGCCGCGCTGGTGCTGGGCGGCCTGGCCGCGGGACCCGCCACCGGAGCCGCCGGAGTCACCGGCGCGGCCGGGCCCACCCCGTCGGCCTCCGCCGTCCCCGCGCCCCCCTCCGCCGACCTGGCCTTCCACGGCACCGCCGTGATGAAGGACGACCAGGTCGACGTGAAGGTCACCCCGAGCAATCTCGGACCCGCCGCGGTGCCGGACGCGAGCGTGCGGCTGCGCTGGTCGGTGCCGCTGACCACCGAGGCGCTGAAGCTGCCGGCCGGCTGTGTGCGGACCGACGACCGGACGGTCGTCTGCGGCACCGGGGCGCTGGCCTCGGGCGGGGTCGAGGCGCAGATCCAGGTGTCGGTGCGGCTGAAGGACAAGGCGTCCCAGGTGACCCTGGAGGTCGACACCGCGTGGAACGGCGGGGCGACCGACAAGGACCACACCAACGACCAGCTGAAGGTGCTCGTCCTGGCCACCGGCGACGCGTACGCCTTCTGACCCCGGCCGGCCCGCGCACGCCGTTCCCGTCGGCCACGTACGATCTCTGCACCACGCAGACGAAGGGGAGTACGGCATGCCCGGGAAGGAGTCCGGGGCCGCACGGTCCCGGCTGCTGGAGCGGCTCGGCACGGTGTCCCGGCGGTACATGGCGTCGTACGCCCTGTTCAACCAGGCCGTCGCCGACCGGATCGGCCTGCATCCGACCGACCTGCAGTGCCTGAACCTGCTGACGCTGGAGCGCGAGCCGGTCACCACGGGTCGGGTGGCCGAGCTGACGGGCCTGACCACGGGGTCGGCGACCCGGCTGGTGGACCGGCTGGAACGGGCCGGGTACGTCGTACGGCGGCGGGACGACGCGGACCGGCGGCGGGTGCTGGTGGCGACCGTGCCCGAGCGGATCGCCGAGTTCGGGCGGATGTGGGAGTCGTTGTCGGGCGACTGGTCCGCCCTGTTCGACGACCTCGACGACACCGAGCTGGCCACGATCGTCCGGCACATGGAGCGGACGGTGGACTTCAGCGGCACGCAGATCGCGCGGCTGCGGGCCGGGGAATAGCACGGGGCCGGGGTCCGTTCCCCAGGTGTAGTTGAAGAATCAACAACCTGGAGGATGAGCCGCCATGCAGTTCGGGATCTTCACGGTCGGCGACGTCACGCCGGACCCCACCACGGGCCGTACCCCGACCGAACACGAGCGGATCAAGGCCATGGTCGCCATCGCGCTCAAGGCCGAGGAGGTCGGCCTCGACGTCTTCGCCACCGGCGAGCACCACAACCCGCCGTTCGTGCCGTCGTCCCCGACCACCATGCTCGGCCACATAGCCGCCCGCACCGAGCGGCTGGTCCTCTCCACCTCCACCACCCTCATCACCACGAACGACCCGGTGAAGATCGCCGAGGACTTCGCGATGCTCCAGCACCTCGCCGACGGCCGGGTCGACCTGATGACGGGCCGCGGCAACACCGGCCCGGTCTACCCCTGGTTCGGCAAGGACATCCGCCAGGGCATCGACCTCGCCATCGAGAACTACGCCCTGCTGCACCGCCTGTGGCGCGAGGACGTCGTCACCTGGGAGGGCAGGTTCCGCACCCCGCTGCAGAGCTTCACCTCGACGCCCCGCCCGCTGGACGGCGTACCGCCGTTCGTCTGGCACGGCTCCATCCGCTCCCCCGAGATCGCCGAACAGGCCGCCTACTACGGCGACGGGTTCTTCCACAACAACATCTTCTGGCCCGCCGACCACACCAAGCGCATGGTCGAGCTGTACCGCACCCGGTACGCCCACTACGGGCACGGCACCCCCGAGCAGGCGATCGTCGGCCTCGGCGGCCAGGTGTTCATGCGGAAGAACTCCCAGGACGCGGTCCGCGAGTTCCGCCCCTACTTCGACGTCGCCCCGGTCTACGGCCACGGCCCCTCCCTGGAGGACTTCACCGAACAGACCCCGCTCACCGTCGGCTCCCCGCAGCAAGTGATCGAGAAGACCCTGTCCTTCCGCGGTTACGCCGGCGACTACCAGCGCCAGCTCTTCCTGATGGACCACGCCGGGCTGCCCCTGAAGACCGTGCTGGAGCAGCTCGACCTGCTCGGCGAGGAGGTCGTCCCGGTCCTGCGCAAGGAGTTCGCCGCCGGCCGCCCCGCCGGTGTCCCGGACGCCCCCACCCACGCCACCCGCACCGCTTCCGCCGCCCAGGAGGTGACCACCGTATGAACCTCGTCGTCGTCTCCGCGGGGCTGAGCGTGCCGTCCTCCACCCGGCTGCTGGCCGACCGGCTGGCCGCCGCCGTGGACCGGCACACCCCGGCCCCCGCCCGGGTCCAGGTGATCGAGCTGCGCGACCTCGCCGTGGAGATCGCGCACGCCTTCACCAACGGCTTCCCCGGCCCGGCCCTGACCGCCGCGCAGGAGGCAGTGACGGCGGCCGACGGGCTGATCGTCGTGACGCCCGTCTTCACCGCCTCCTACAGCGGCCTGTTCAAGTCGTTCTTCGACGTCCTCGACCCGGACGCCCTCATGGGCAAGCCGGTCCTCGTCGCCGCGACCGGCGGCACCGCCCGGCACTCCCTCGTCCTCGAACACGCCCTGCGCCCGCTCTTCGCGTACCTCAAGGCAGTCGTCGTGCCCACGGCCGTGTACGCCGCCTCGGAGGACTGGGGTGCGGAGGGCCTCGCCGACCGCATCGAGCGGGCGGCCGGCGAGCTGGCCACGCTGATGACGGGCCTGTCGGCGACGGTGTCCCCACCGGGGACCGCTCCCGCGGCGGACGAGCCCGGCCTGGTCCCCTTCGCCGAACACCTGGCCCGGCTCAGCGCCGCCTGAGCCCGATGGTGAGAGGACGGTAGGCGGGCGCCCGCGGTTGCCCCTGTGACGGTGAGAGCCAGGTAAAAAGGGTGATCGTAGGCCCGCCCGGCCCGGCCGAAGCACCGCCGACCTTGGCAGACTGGGGACGTGCCCCAGAATGTGCTGCTCGCCGAAGACGACCGCGCCATCCGACATGCCCTGGAACGTGCCCTGACACTCGAAGGCTACGAGGTCACCGCGGTCGCCGACGGCGTCGAGGCGCTGGCGCAGGCCCACCGCACCCCGCCGGACGTCCTCGTCCTGGACGTGATGATGCCCGGCATCGACGGCCTCCAGGTCTGCCGGGTGCTGCGCGCCGAGGGCAACCGCACCCCCATCCTCATGCTCACCGCCCTCGTCGAGACCGCCGACCGCATCGCCGGTCTCGACGCGGGCGCCGACGACTACGTCCTCAAGCCCTTCGACGTCGAAGAGGTCTTCGCCCGGCTGCGCGCCCTGCTGCGCCGCACCTCCCCCGTCACCGCGGGCAGCGGCGCAGTCCCCGGACCGGGCACGGACCCGGCCCGCGACGCCCCCGCCTCCGCCACCGCCACCGACCGGCAGATCGAGGCCGCCGGCATCCGCATGGACCTCCAGGCCCGCCGCGCCTGGCGCCGCACCCGCGAACTGGAGCTGACCCGCACCGAGTTCGAGCTGCTGGAACTGCTCGTCCGCAATGCCGAGATCGTCCTCGACCACTCCACCATCTACGACCGCATCTGGGGCTACGACTTCGGCCCCGGCTCCAAGAACCTCGCCGTGTACGTCGGCTACCTGCGCCGCAAGCTCGACGAACCCGGCGCCCCGCAGCTGATCCACACCGTGCGAGGCGTGGGTTACGTGCTGCGGGAGGACTGAGTGCGCCGGCTGCGCCGGCTGCTGGCCCGACGCCGGCCCGAGCTGGTCTCGCTGCGCACCACCTTCGCCGTGTCCTTCGCGGCCGTCACCGCCGCCGTCACGATCCTCGTCGGCATCCTGTCGTACAGCTCGGCCGCCCGGCTCGTCCGCGTCGACCAGCAGTCCGTGTTCACCCAGGTCGTGCAGGACGTGCAGGACGAGGTGCGGCAGCAGGAGATGTCCCCGGACGACTTCTCCTCGTCCAGCCCCGGCCACGACGTCGTACGGCCCGCCCGCACCGATGTCCAGGTGCTGGGCGCGCGCGGCGAGGTCGTCGACCACGGCAGCCCCGTGCTGCCCGTCACCGCCCACGACCGCTCCGTGGCCCGCGCCGGAGCGGCCGGGAAACTCGCCGAGCACAAGGACGTACGGGTCGGCGACGACCTCTTCCGCATCGCCACCGTCTCCCTCGGTGACGGACGCGGCGCGGTCCAGGTCGCACAGGAGTTCAGCGACACCGAGGACCTGCTGCGGGCGCTTCAGCAGCGGACCCTCATCCTCATGTCGGCGGTGGTCGTCGCCGCCGGGCTGTTCGGCTGGTGGCTGGCCCGGCGCATCACCCGCCGCCTGCGCGTCCTCACCTCGGCCGCCGAGGACGTCGCCCGCACCCGGCAACTGGGCATCGAGGTGCCCGTCGCCGGACTCGACGAGGTCGGCCGGCTCGGCCGCGCCTTCGACCGCATGCTCGGGCGGCTCGCCCAGTCCGAGGAGGACCAGCGGCGCCTGGTCCAGGATGCCGGCCACGAACTCCGTACGCCGCTCACCTCCCTGCGCACCAACATCTCGCTGCTGCGCCGCATCGACGAACTGCCCCCGGCGACCCGCGAGGACCTGGTCGCCGACCTCACCCAGGAGGCCCGCGAACTCACGGACCTGGTCAACGAGCTGGTCGACCTCGCCGCCGGGCAGTCCGACGCCGAGCCGCCGCAGCGGGTGGACGTGGCCGACCTCGCCGAGGACGTCGTGGGCCTCGCCAAACGCCGTACCGGACGGGACATCGTGCTGCGCACCAGCGGCGACACGAGTGCCGACGGCCGTCCCGGCATGCTGCAGCGGGCCATCTCCAACCTCGTCGAGAACGCCGCCAAGTTCGACCGCGACGGGCAGGCCCCCATCGAGGTCGTCGTCACCGGCCTCGCCCGTCCGGGCATGGTCCGCGTCGAGGTCCTCGACCGCGGCCCCGGCATCGCCGAACCCGACCTGATCCGCATCTTCGACCGCTTCTACCGGGCCACCGACGCCCGCTCCCTCCCCGGCTCCGGCCTCGGCCTCTCCATCGTCCGCGAGGTGGCCCTGGCCCACGCCGGCGCCCCCTTCGCCTCCGCCCGTCCCGGCGGCGGCGCGATCATCGGCTTCACGGTGGGCGGCTTCCACGGAGCGACCCGGGGCGGCGGAGTGTGACGCAGCACACCTTCAGCGGCCGATGACCCGTGCCGCTCCCACCCGTCATAAGTGTCGCGAGCACAGAGCGCAGAGCACAAAGCACCGCGCACCGCGCACCGACAGACGGGACAGTGACGACATGACCGGCACCGCCAAGGGCCCCGCCAGCTACTTCCCCTCCATCGAGGAGAAGTACGGCCGCCCGATCGCGGAGTGGAAGGACCTCATCCGCTCCTCGCCCCTGACCAAGCACATGGACCTCGTGAACTGGCTCAAGTCCGAGCACGCGCTCGGCCACGGCCACGCCAACGCCCTCGTCGCCCACACCCTCGCGGAGTCCCGCGAGGGGTGAACCGCCGAAGGGCCGGCCCTGCGAAGGGCTAGCCCTTCACACACACCACCTGCTTGAGCTTGGCCACCACCTCGACGAGGTCCCGCTGCTGGTCGATGACCTGCTCGATCGGCTTGTAGGCGCCCGGGATCTCGTCCACGACGCCCGAGTCCTTGCGGCACTCCACACCCTGGGTCTGCTCCGCCAGGTCCTTCACCGAGAAGCGCCGCTTGGCCGCGCCGCGGCTCATGCGCCGGCCGGCCCCGTGGGACGCCGAGTTGAACGCCTTCTCGTTGCCGAGACCCTTCACGATGTACGACCCCGTGCCCATCGAGCCCGGGATGATCCCGTACTCGCCGGAACCGGCCCGGATCGCTCCCTTACGGGTGACCAGCAGGTCCATGCCCTCGTAGCGTTCCTCCGCCACGTAGTTGTGGTGGCAGGAGATCTCCTGATCGAAGACCGGCTTGGCCTTCTTGAACTCCTTGCGGACCACGTTCTTCAGGAGCGCCATCATGAGCGTGCGGTTGTACTTGGCGTACTCCTGTGCCCAGAACAGGTCGTTGCGGTAGGCCGCCATCTGCGGGGTGTCCGCGACGAACACCGCCAGGTCGCGGTCGACCAGGTTCTGGTTGTGCGGAAGCTTCTGGGCCACGCCGATGTGGTGCTCGGCGAGTTCCTTGCCGATGTTCCGGGAGCCGGAGTGCAGCATCAGCCAGACAGAACCGGTCGTATCGGTGCATACCTCGACGAAGTGGTTGCCTCCGCCCAGGGTTCCCATCTGCTTCGCGGCCCGCTCCTGACGGAACTTCACCGCGTCCGCGACCCCGTCGAACCGCCCCCAGAAGTCGTCCCAGCCCGCCGTGGGCAGGGCGTGAAAGCCGCCGGGGTCGACCGGGTCGTCGTGCATGCCGCGGCCCACCGGGATCGCCTGCTCGATCTTCGAGCGCAGCCGGGACAGGTCGCCGGGGAGGTCGTTGGCGGTCAGGGAGGTGCGCACCGCCGACATGCCGCAGCCGATGTCCACGCCGACCGCGGCCGGACACACCGCGCCGCGCATGGCGATGACCGAGCCGACCGTCGCCCCCTTGCCGTAGTGGACGTCCGGCATGACGGCCAGGCCCTTGATCCAGGGCAGGGTGGCGACGTTCTGGAGCTGGCGCAGGGCGCCGTCCTCGACCGACGCCGGATCGGTCCACATACGGATCGGAACCCGCGCGCCCGGCATCTCCACGTACGACATGACGTCCTCTTCTCCCCCGGTGACATGACAACAGCACAACAAACACGGCAAGTTCAGCAAATGGATTAAAAGCAGCAAAACGCAAAAGGCGTGACAAAGCCGGGCAGGCAGGACAAGGGACCGGCGTTCACAGCGGTGCGTGCGGTACACATTGTGTCCAGGGGGCGCCCCGCCACGGCAAGCGAATAACCTGCGGGGACACTGGAGTACCGAGCAGAGCGACACCGTCGAGAGGGAGCCAGAACCGTGCAGCGGAAGGCGTACGTAACCGGCACCGCCGCCCTCCTCGCGGCCCTGCTGGCCGGCTGCACCAGCGGTTCCGGCGGCGGCAGTCCGACGGACGACGCCAACCCCGGCGACGCCGGCACGGCGACGACCGCGGCCCAGCCCGGCAAGTACGACACGCTCCCCGAACCCTGCCGTGCCGTCGACCACGACACCCTCGACTCCCTGCTCCCCGGCATCCAGCAGATCACCGACCCCGACCAGCGGGACAAGGCCTACCAGGGCGAGGCCGCGCTCACCTACGACACCGACCGCCAGGTGGGCTGCCGCTGGAAGGTCGACTCCGCCGACGCCACGGACCGGCTGTCCGTCGACATGGAGCGCGTGGTGTCGTACGACAACACGGTCAGCGACGACGACGAGGCGCAGAAGCTGTTCACGCAGAAGGAGACGGCCGCCGACCTCCCGGAGCCGAGCGCTTCGTCCACGGCCGGCGCCACCGGTACGGCCACCGCCTCCGGCACGCCGAGCGGCAGCCCCTCGGGCTCCTCCGGCGCCTCCTCCCCGTCCGGCTCCCCGTCGGGCACTCCGGCCGACCTCCAGCCGCGCACGCTCTCCGGTCTCGGTGACGAGGCGTATCTGGACGACCAGCTCGGCGGCTCAGGTTCGACGGCCGAACAGCGGACGGTGACTGTGGTGTTCCGCACGTCGAACGTCATCGTCACCATCCAGTACGAGGAGCAGCCGACGGCCATGGGAACGGTCCCGGACAGCAAGGAAATGCAGGACAGGGCCGGTAATCTGGCCTCTCAACTGGCTGACGCACTGGGCGGCTGAGCGCCCCGCGGGCCCCTCCCGCCCCCTCTCCCAAAGCTCGGGAACAGAAAACGCACGGCCCTCTCACCGCGTACGGTGGCCCCGCAGGAACCCGCACGAACACCGAGCGTCACGAGTGAAGGAACCATGCAGCGAGCAGCCCAGCGAGCCGACCGTCAGCATGCACAGCGAGCCAAGCGTCTTCGCCGCGCCCTTGTCTGCGCGGCCGCCGTCCCCGCCGTCCTGATCACCGCCGCGTGCTCCTCCGACTCCGGCGACGGCAAGGCGAAGGGGGACCCCGCCACCCAGCAGAGCAGCACGGGCGGCAGCGGTTCGAAGCAGCCCTCGGCCTCACCGTCCGCGCGGGCGGCCGCGTACAAGTCGCTTCCCGAGGCGTGCTCGGTGCTGTCGAAGAAGTCCCTCACCGATCTGGTGCCCAAGGGTGCGAAGTCGGGCAAGGAGGGCGCGACGGACGATGTCGCCACGCGCGCCTCGTGCCACTGGAGCAGCCTGGACAACAACGGCGTCAAGGGCTCCCAGTTCCGCTGGCTGAACGTCTCCCTCCTCCGCTTCGACTCCGACACGACCCGCGGTTCCGGCGAGAACCAGGCGCACGCCTACTACAGCCGGCAGGTCAAGGACGCCCAGAGCGTGGACGGCGCGCAGGGCGCCAAGTCGGAGCCGGTCTCCGGCGCGGGTGACGAGGCGACGGCGGTGCGCTACGACCTGAAGAAGAAGGAAGGCAAGTTCAAGCAGCAGACGGTCGTGGCCCGGGTCGAGAACGTCGTCGTGACCCTGGACTACAACGGGGCCGGTCTCGCGGGCGAGAAGACCCCCGACTCGGACGACCTGACGAAGGCCGCCGAGAAGGCCGTCAAGGAGGTCGTGGAGTCGGTGGAGTCCGCCAACGGGCAGGGGGCGAAGCCGAGTTCGCCGGCCAAGTCCAGCGCGTCGCCCTCCAAGCCGGCGTCGAAGTCACCGTCCCCGAAGACGTCCGCGAAGGCATCCGCCAAGGCGACCCCTTCCAAGTCCGCCGCCAAGAAGAGCTGAACTGAGCCCCGGCCGACACCACGTTCGCCGCACGCGTGTGCCACTCTGTTGCGCGCAACAACACGCAAGGGGAGGGGAGTACGAGTGGCCGCGCCACTGCAGCTGACCCGCTTGCACCGCGTTCTCATCGGCGTGGTGGTGAGCGGGGCCATGATCATCGCCGGCATCGGCTTCGCCGGCTCGTACGCGGCCGTCCGTGAGCTGGCCATCCAGAAGGGCTTCGGGAACTTCTCCTACGTGTTCCCGGTCGGCATCGACGCGGGCATCTGCGTCCTGCTCGCCCTCGACCTGCTCCTGACCTGGATCCGCATCCCCTTCCCGCTCCTGCGGCAGACCGCCTGGCTCCTCACGGCCGCGACGATCGCCTTCAACGGCGCCGCCGCCTGGCCCGACCCGCTGGGTGTGGGCATGCACGCGGTGATCCCGATCCTCTTCGTGGTCTCCGTCGAGGCGGCCCGCCACGCCATCGGGCGCATCGCCGACATCACCGCCGACAAACACATGGAAGGAGTCCGCCTCACCCGCTGGCTCCTCTCCCCCGTCCCCACCTTCCTGCTCTGGCGCCGCATGAAGCTCTGGGAACTGCGCTCCTACGACCAGGTCATCAAGCTGGAGCAGGAACGCCTCGTCTACCAGGCCCGCCTCCGCTCCCGCTTCGGCCGCTCCTGGCGCCGCAAAGCCCCGGTCGAGTCCCTGATGCCCCTTCGCCTGGCCCGCTACGGCGTCCCCCTGGCAGAAACAGCTCCCGCGGGCCTGGCAGCGGCAGGCATCGAGCCGCAGGTGATCCCGGCAATCGACGCCGCAGCTGCGGGCAATCGTGCCGCTGGGGCGGCACGGGTGGGCGCAGCGGCACCTCTCAGCGAGCAGCGCCCCGAACTCCCCGCCCAGCAGACCTCCGGGCGACCAGCGCACCCGGGCCCCCCGGACACCGCCCCCGCCGACGACCAGAGCCCCTGGTTCCAGGCCCCCCGAGAGATCGACTACCACGGCGACTACGACCCCACCTACAACCCGGCCCCCGAACCCCAGTACGCCCCCGAAGAGGAGTACGGCGACTGGTACGAGGGTTACGAGGACCAGGCACCCCCTCCGGAGGAGACCGGCAGCTTCCCCATCCCGGTCGGCCCCAACCGCACCCGCGAACTCGGCGAGGGCGGCGGCATCCCGGAGCCGGACATGGACAGCTACTACCAGGTCTTCCGCCAGTCGATCACCGACAGCGGCGTGCCGACGCCGGGCCAGTTCCTCGACAACATAGAGGCCGAGTTCGGCATCTCCCTGCCCGAGCCCGAGGCCAAGCGCATGGTCCTGGACTTCACGGCCCGCCTGAACGCGGAGCTGGAAGAGGACCACATCGCGTAGACGCGCAGGAACACGAAAAGGGGGCCCTCCGCCAAGGAAGGCCCCCTTTGTGCGCGCTTACTCCCCGAGCAGGGCCCGCACCCTCTCCTGCCCCACCGCGAGCAGCAGCGTGGGCAGGCGCGGGCCGGTGTCGCGGCCGACGAGCAGGTGGTACAGCAGGGCGAAGAACGTCCGCTGGGCCGTCTTGATCTCGGCCGGGAGTTCCTTGGGCGTGGCGTCGGCCGGGAATCCGGCCTGGACCTTCGGAACGCCGTAGACGAGGTGGGTCAGGCCGTCGAGCGACCAGTGCTCGGCGAGGCCGTCGAGCAGCAGCCGTACCGACTGCTGGGAGGGCTCGTCGAGGGACTTCAGCAGGTCGGTGTCGGGCTCGTCGCGCACGATGGTCCGCTGGTCGGCGGGGACGTGGTGGTTGATCCACGCCTCGGCCTTGTCGTAGCGGGGGCGGACCTCGGCGAGGGAGGCGAGCGGCTGCTCCGGGTCCAGCTCGGACAGGATCCGCAGTGCCTGGTCCTCGTGGCCGGCGGTGATGTCGGCGACGGAGGCGAGCGTGCGGTACGGCATCGGGCGGGGCGTCTTCGGCAGCTCGCCGGCGGCGGTGCCGACGGCACGCGCGTGGGCGGCCACGTCACCGGGCAGGGCGGAACCGTCGGCGACCTTCCCCACCAGCTTGTCCCACTCGTCGTAGAGCCGCTGGATCTCCTGGTCGAAGGCGATCTTGAAGGACTGGTTGGGCCGGCGGCGGGCGTACAGCCAGCGCAGGATCTGCGGCTCCATGATCTTCAGCGCGTCGCCGGGGGTGGGCACGCCGCCGCGCGAGGAGGACATCTTGGCCATGCCGCTGATGCCCACGAACGCGTACATCGGGCCGATGGGCTGCTTGCCGTCGAAGATCCCGACGATCTGCCCGCCGACCTGGAAGGAGGAGCCCGGCGAGGAGTGGTCGACGCCGGAGGGCTCGAAGATCACACCCTCGTACGCCCAGCGCATCGGCCAGTCGACCTTCCAGACCAGCTTGCCGCGGTTGAACTCGGTCAGCCGGACGGTCTCGGCGAAGCCGCAGGCGGTGCAGGTGTACGACAGCTCGGTGGTGTCGTCGTCGTACGAGGTGACCGTGGTCAGGTCCTTCTCGCAGTTGCCGCAGTACGGCTTGTACGGGAAGTACCCGGCCGTGGAGCTGCCGTCGTCCTCGGACGCGGCGCCCGAACCCTCGGCGGCCTCCAGCTCGGCCTCGTCGACCGGCTTCTGCTGCTGCTTCTTCGCCGGCGCCTTCTTCGTGCGGTACTGGGCGAGGATCGCGTCGATGTCGCCGCGGTGCCTCATCGCGTGCAGGACCTGCTCGCGGTAGGCGCCCGAGGTGTACTGCGCGGTCTGGCTGATGCCGTCGAACTCCACGCCCAGCTCGGCCAGCGACTCGGCCATCGCGGCCTTGAAGTGCTCGGCCCAGTTCGGGTACGCCGAGCCCTTGGGGGCGGGCACGGAGGTCAGCGGCTTGCCGATGTGCTCGGCCCAGGACTCGTCGACGCCCGGGACGCCCGCGGGAACCTTGCGGTAGCGGTCGTAGTCGTCCCAGGAGATCAGGTGGCGGACCTGGTGTCCGCGGCGGCGGACCTCGTCGGCGACCAGGTGCGGGGTCATCACCTCGCGCAGGTTGCCCAGATGGATCGGGCCGGACGGGGACAGCCCGGACGCCACGACGACCGGTTTCCCGGGGGCTCGGCGCTCCGACTCCTCGATGACGTCATCCGCGAAACGGGAGACCCAGTCGGCGGTCTCGGTGCTCTGAGCCACGATCGGCACGTCCTTCTTTCTGAACGCTGAACGCTTCGGAAAATGGTGACGGTCCCATTCTCCCAGACCACCCCGTGACCGGGAAAACCGCTTTGCCCCCCGTGGGATACTGGCCGGGTCTATCCATCCCCACGAGGAGAACGGCACCCCTTCCTATGGCCTCGGTCACGTCCCTCAGCGATTCCGTCCAGCAGCGCCTCGCGTCCGCCCTCTCGGCCACCCTGCCGGAGGCCACCGACGCCGACCCGCTGCTGCGACGTAGCGACCGGGCGGACTTCCAGGCCAACGGGATCCTGGCGCTCGCCAAGAAGGCCAAGGCGAACCCGCGGGAGCTGGCGGCCCGGGTCGTGGCGCGGGTGGAGTCCGGTGACGTGATCCAGGAGATCGAGGTCTCCGGCCCCGGCTTCCTCAACCTCACCATCGCCGACCGCGCGATCACGGCGAACCTGGCCGCGCGGTACGCGGACGACACCGGCCGGCTCGGTGTGCCGTTCGCGGCGGACCCGGGCACGACGGTGATCGACTACGCGCAGCCGAACGTGGCGAAGGAAATGCACGTCGGTCACCTCCGCTCGGCGGTGATCGGTGACGCGGTCGTCCAGCTGCTGGAGTTCACGGGCGAGACGGTCGTGCGCCGGCACCACATCGGCGACTGGGGCACCCAGTTCGGCATGCTCATCCAGTACCTGGACGAGCACCCGCACGAGCTGGACCACAAGGCGTCCGGCGCGGTGAGCGGCGAGGAGGCGATGTCGAACCTCGACCGCCTCTACAAGGCCGCGCGCCGCCTGTTCGACTCCGACGAGGAGTTCAAGACGCGCGCCAGGCGCCGGGTGGTCGACCTCCAGGCGGGCGAGCCGAAGACGCTCGCCATGTGGCAGAAGTTCGTCGACGAGTCGAAGATCTACTTCTTCTCCGTCTTCGAGAAGCTGGACATGGAGATCCAGGACCCCGACATCGTCGGCGAGTCCGGTTACAACGACATGCTGGCCGAGACCTGCCGCCTGCTGGAGGAGTCCGGTGTCGCGGTCCGCTCCGAGGGCGCGCTGTGCGTCTTCTTCGACGACATCAAGGGCCCGGAGGGCAACCCGGTCCCGCTGATCGTGAAGAAGTCCGACGGCGGCTACGGCTACGCGGCGACCGACCTCTCCGCGATCCGCGACCGCGTGTTCAACCTCAAGGCCAACACGCTCCTCTACGTCGTGGACGCCCGCCAGGCCCTGCACTTCCGGATGGTCTTCGAGACCGCCCGCCGGGCCGGCTGGCTGAACGACGACGTGACGGCGTTCCAGCTGGCGTTCGGCACGGTCCTCGGCAAGGACGGCAAGCCGTTCAAGACGCGTGAGGGCGAGACGGTCAAGCTGGTCGACCTCCTCGACGAGGCGATCGACCGCGCGTCGGCCGTCGTGCGCGAGAAGGCGCAGGACCTCTCCGAGGCGGAGATCGCCGAGCGGGGCACCCAGGTGGGCATCGGCGCGGTGAAGTACGCGGACCTGTCGACGTCCGCGAACCGCGACTACAAGTTCGACCTGGACCAGATGGTCTCGCTGCACGGCGACACGTCCGTGTACCTCCAGTACGCGTACGCACGTATCCAGTCGATCCTGCGCAAGGCCGGTGAGGTACGGCCCGCCGCGCACCCGGAGCTCGAACTGGCCGAGGCGGAGCGCGCGCTCGGCCTGCACGCGGACTCGTTCGCGGAGACGGTCGCGGAGGCGGCGACGGACTACGCCCCGCACAAGCTGGCGGCCTACCTCTACCAACTGGCGTCCCTGTACACGTCGTTCTACGACAAGTGCCCGGTCCTCAAGGCTGAGACGCAGGCGCAGGTGGAGAACCGCCTCTTCCTGTGCGACGTGACGGCCCGCACGCTGCACCGGGGCATGGCCCTGCTGGGCATCCGGACGCCGGAGAAGCTGTAGGTCCTCCTTCAGTCACTGTCGACGGCCCGCTCCCGCACCGGGGGTGGGCCGTCGGCGTCGGGGGGCGGCGCGTTCAGGAGCCGCTCTCCGTCACCGATCATCCTCGCGAGCGTCATCGTCGACAGGCGCCAGCGGTCGTACTGGGTCCGCAGTTCACTGAGGTGGTCCGTGACCTGCGCGGCGTTCAGGTTCCGCTGCTCGGTGGTCGCGAGCCTGGACAGGCCCCGCTGCTCGTGCCTGACGCGAGACCTGATGTGCTCCGTCTCCTCGATGAGTGAGGCGGCGGTGTTCCGCCATGCGGAGTCCGGGTCCTTGCCGTCGTCGAGGAGCGCGTCGATCAGCCTGAGGCGATGGATGAACGTGTCGCTTTCCATCGACATCCGGTCGTACTCGCTCCGCAGTTCGGACAGCCCCTCGGGTGCGGCGTCATGCTCGCGCCCGGCCTCCGTCCGAGCCGCCGCGAGGATGCGTTCCGCCTCCTCCTGGGCGGCGGCGCGCAGTTCGCGGGCGTCGGCCTCGGCCCGGGCGCGTATCCGCGCGGCCTCCTGCTCGGCCTCGGCCCGCTCGTTGCGCAGACGCTCCTCGTGCACCAGCCGGCGGCGGAACTGCTCGTCGAACGCCTTGTCCAGGACCCGCTGGGCGAGGGCCCCGGGCAGCCCGAGCCGGCTGAGGCCGACGAGGTCGTAGCGGCCGGGGGACGGGGGCGCCGCCTCGATGAGCAGGCCGATCAGTTCCTCCGCGAGGGTCATGGCGTCGGCCGGGCGGTCGTCGGGGTCCTTGGCGAGGAGCCGGAGCACGAGGTCGTCCAGCGCCGGGGGCACTCCGGCCGGGAGGCGGTTGCTCAACGGTTGCGGCACCGTGTCCATGTGCATCCGCAACACCGTCAGCGGCGACGTGGCGACGAATGGCGGCCGCTTCGCCACCGCTTCGTACAGCAGACAGCCCAGCGAGTACAGGTCGGTGCGGTGGTCGATATCCCGGTCGCCCTCGGCCTGTTCGGGAGACATGTAGGACGGCGAACCGAGGACCGAGCCGGTGGCGGTCAGCTCGTACTCGTTCACCGTGTCGCCCACGAACTTGGCCAGCCCGAAGTCCAGGACCTTGACCGTGCCGTTCGAGATCACCATCGCGTTGGCCGGCTTGATGTCCCGGTGCACCACACCGTGGCGGTGCGCCTCGTCCAGGGCCTGCGCGATCTGCGCCGCCCAGCCCACGCCGAGCGGCCACGGTGTCCGGTCCTGTGTGAACCGCCGGTTCAGCGGGGTTCCCGCGAGGAGTTCCATCACGAGGTACAGCAGCCGGCTGCCGTCGACCGTCGTGTCACCCCAGTCGTGCACGGTGACGATGTTCTGGTGGGACAGGCGGGCCGCGAGCTCCACCTCCCGCTGGAACCTGTCCCGTGTCTCCGACTGCCGTGCCCCGTAGGACGGGTGGACGAGCTTGACGGCCACGTCCCGCCGCATCCGCTCGTCCCGCGCGGCCCACACCTCGCCCATGCCACCGGCCCCGAGCCGCTCCCCGAGCCGGTACCGTCCGGCGATCAGTTCACCCATGGCGGCTCGCCTCCTCTCAGGCCCCGGACGAGGAGCCCGAGCTGCCGTACGAGCCGCCCGCGAGCCGCCGCAGCCGCCGGGCCTCCTCCTCCAGGCGGTTCGCGACCTCCTCGACGCCGTCGGTGAGACCGCTGGCCGTCAGCTGGGCGGCCAGGTGGGTGAAGTGGTGCGCGGTGGTCAGTAGTTGGTCGTACATGTCGACCTGGGCCCGCAGCTGCTGCGGGTCTTGGGCACGGCGCAGTACTCGGTGGATCTCCTGGCTGATCTCGTCCTGCGTGTCCTCGTACAACGGCACGGCCCGCCCGATCTGGGCGAGGACGGAGTGGCAGGAGCGGACGAGTTCCTGCCGCAGCCGCTCGTCCCGGCTGACGAGCGTCACCGCGTTCGACCCGACGTTGAAGACGTCGCCCCCCACCAGCCGGGAACCCACGAAGTCGGGCTCGTACCGGCGCAGGTCCATCGCGCTGGTCGCGTTCAGGGCCGCCCGGAAGCAGGGGTGGACGTGGAACTCCGTCTCGTACGGCTGCACGGGCAGGTTGTCCTCCCAGGCGAACACCACGTCGTTGCCGCGCCGCACCCCGAGGAAGCCGACGCTGTACAGCACGTCGACGATCCGGGGGAGGGTGAGCGCGTCGGCGTAGGCGGGAAACAACTCGTGCAGCGACTCGACCGCCGCTTCCAGCCGCTGCCCCAGTGCCGTGCGGGAGACCACGTACCCGGTGTTCTGGAAGAGCGGGAACAGGTACTTCAGGAACGGGTGGGCGACCAGGTACTCCGAGGACAGGTCCTTCAGCTTCCATTCGGAGAACTGCCGTTCCGCCTGCCGCACGTCCGACTCGCTGATCCGGTCCCGCCCGTGCGTCAACCAGGCGGTCTCCTGGCACAGGTTGAGGAACTGGATGGCGTCGCGCGGCCGGGGCAGGCAGCGCCCGAAGATGTACTCAGGGGTCGGCTCGGCCTCCACCTGCGGCGGGAAGACCTCCGACCACAGCCGCTCGGCGGTCAGTCCGGCGCCCGTCGAGGCCTGGGCCCGTGCCAGCGCCAGCTCCCGCAGGGCGGCCCGCGTCCAGGTGATCCGCAGCTCGTCCCCGTGGAACTTGTCGGCCTCCCCGAACGACAGCGAGTCGTAGATGTCGGCGCGCAGGAACAGCAGCAGCCGTACGGCGCCGCCGTAGGCGCTCACCGCCTGCTTGGCCGCCAGCAGCAGCCCGATCACGAGTGAGTTGCTGTCCGGCTCCGCCGACCACACCTGTTCCAGCTGGTCGACCATGAGCAGCAGCGGATCGTGCAGGTCGGCGCATCCGAGCTCCTCGAAGGCCTCGACGACGCCCTGCTCGATGACGGCCAACTGGCGTTGTGCCCGCACCGCTTCCGACGATGCCTGGGCGAGGTCGACGCCTGCCTTGAACCCCAGCGCCTCCAGTGACAGGGAGGTCTGCAACCCCCTGACGCTGTGGGCGAGCCGGTCGCCCCATCCGTCGCCGGCCAGCTCCCCGTTCTGCTTGAGGAACTTCGCGAGCGCCTTGACCGAGGCCGGCTTCCACCCCTCGTGCCCGTCCTCGCAGTGACCCACGAGGTACCGGGCCGCTTGGACGGCGAACACGTACCGCCAGATCAGCGCCTTGGCGGAGTCGCCCGGCAGCCCCTGTAACTCGAAGCGCCGGATCTCCTCCCCGGCGGCCTCGTCGGGCTTGACCAGTGCCGTCCCGCTGTTGTCCGACGCGTCCCTGGTCCGCTCGTCCTTGAGCCGCATGCAGATGGCGCTCTTGCCGGCCCCCTTGCGCCCGATGATCAGCATCTTCTTTCCGGTGACGGCCGCTCGGTAGGCCGCGTTCGGAAGGAATCCGCCCCGCAGCAGCAACCCCTCGCCGGTCACGTCGCTCTCGGCATCGTCGCGCCCGAAGTGCAGGCGTGCGAGCAAGGATTCAGCCATCCGGTTCCCCCCGCCCAGTCGGTCCCGCAGACACCGTACCGGCCACGGGCTCCCGGCAGACCGGGAACTCACACCACGTCACATCAAGTGCCGGTTTACAGCGTTGTCAGTGGCTGCCCTTACAGTCGGCGGCATGGCGACTCTTCCCAATCCGCTGCCCAGGCTGGCCACTGACCCCAGTGGTCGCTCCGTCGGGCTCCAGCTTCCGCCCGGAAGGCTGGTCGGGGTGCCCGGCCGCGAACCCGTGCTGTGGCACGCGGAGAAGCAGGCGGCGCCCGGGACCTGGCGGGCCCTGGGCATACCGGCCGCCCGTGCGGGACTACTTCCGCTCCTGGTGGACCTCGAAGGGCCCCAGGGCGGCCCCGCCTCCTGGGAGTTGGCGCCCGACGAGATGTCGTACCCGGGGGACCACGACGCCGAGGAGGTCCTCGCCGAGTACTGGGAGGACGAGGTCGGCGCGGGCCCGGCGGAGACGGTCGAGCCGTTCGGCGCAGACTGGCCCGGTCTCGCGCCCTCCCCCGTCCTCGCCGCCGACCCGGACGTCCGCGCCGCCCAGGCCGCCGACGCGCTGTCCGACGGCACGTCCTCCTGGTTCACCGAGCCGCACCTGGCCCTGGTCCCGGCCCGCCGCTCCGCCGACATACCGGCGGCGATCGGCTGGACGGGGCCCGTCAACTACGACGATGACGTGGCCCGGCTCTGTGCCGTACTGCGCTCCTGGGAGGACCGCTTCGGCATACGGGTGGTGGGCCTGGGCTTCGACACCCTCACGCTCTCCGTCGCCGCCCCGCCGGCCACGCCCACCGAGGCGGAGGCGGTGGCGGCCGAGCACTTCGCGTTCTGCCCGGACAACATCACCCAGACCGCCCCGGGCCATCTGAGCAGCTACGCGAAGGACCTGATCGCCGCCCCCACCTGGTCCTTCTCGTGGGACTGACCCCTCGACCCCTCACCAGTCGATGGCGTCGTCCATCGACTGCTGCCAGTACGTCACCTTGAGCGTGTCGTCGATGTAGACACCCTTCGCGGGCAGCGCGGGGTGCGCGGCCTTGCCGGCGTTCCAGTCACCGGAGCGGCCCTGGAAGTACACGGTGAGCGACTTCACGGTGTGGCCGTACGAACCGCTGCCGTCGGCGGAGGACAGTTTCACGGAGGCGTACCCGGACTCCCCGGGGTCGAGCGTGACGACGGCCTGCGGGTGCGAGTCGTCGATGACCGGCGGCACGGCCTGCGCCCCGGTGAAGCGGAGGGCCGGGTAGCCGTACAGGTAACAGGTCCTGCTGCCGGTGTTGGTGACGGTCAGCAGCATGTGGTTGACGGGGCGGTTGAGCGGGGCCGCGACCATCTTGGTGGTCGAGCCCTCACACGTCACCGGCTTGTTCGACCCCGTGCCTCCGCCCGTGCCGCCCGTGTGCCGCGCTGGGGCCGGGGTCGGCTTGGTAGCGGCGCCGGAAGAACCCTTGGCGCCGGAGGACGTGGAGGAGCCGGACGTGCCCGCGGCGGCCGTGGCCCTCGATGCCGGCGCCGACGGTGCCGTCGACGTCGGCGGCGTGGCCCGGGAGTTGCCCCCGGTGGACGCGGACGCGGAGGCCGCTGTGGACGAGCCCTCGTCGACCGTGCCCGTTCCGTCGTTGCAGGCGGTCAGGGAGAGCGCTGCGAGTGCGACGGTCGCCGCGGCGGTCAGGACACGGGTGCGGGAGTTCCGGATACCGGCCATGGTGGTGGTGCCCCTTCGGTGTTCGGGTCGGGTTGGTGCTTGGATGATCCGAAGCCTGTGGGGTGATCCGTCCCAGCCGGTACCCGTGGCCGGCACTCGGGGACACTGGAACACTCGAACGGCGCTTGACCAGGGGGAATACAGCGCGGCTGGAACGCGCGAATGGGACACCGGGGGATGGAGGAACGGGTGCCGGAGACCACAGGACCCGAGGAGACGGAGGCGTTCGCCCGGCTGCTGCGGGAGCTGAAGGACCGCTCGGGACTCAGTTACGGAACGCTGGCCAAGCGGCTCCACATGAGTACGTCGACGCTGCACCGCTACTGCAACGGCGCGGCCGTACCGGCCGATTACGCCCCCGTGGAGCGCCTCGCGCGGGTCTGCCGGGCCACGCCGCAGGAGCTGGTGGAACTGCACCGCAACTGGATCCTCGCGGATGCGGCACGGGGCCGTGGCCCGGAGCGGCCGGCGGCGCCGAGGAGCGGCGGGACGACCGCCCCCGGAACCGAAGCCGAAGTGGACGCCGAGGACGGGGCCGGCCCGCAGTCCGAGGACCCGAACGCGGCCCCTCACCCGAACGCGGCCCCGCTCCCCGACGTAGGCCCGCTTTCCGGCGCCGTACTGCCCCCGGCTCCGCCCCCGTCCCCGGCCCCGGCCCGCCGTCGGCGCCCTACCGCGCTCATCGCCTCCGCCGCCCTGGCCACGGTGACGGCGGTCGTCGGTGCCGTGGTCCTCACCGTGAACCCGCCGGGCGGTCAGCACAGGAGTACGGCGGACGGCCGGGCGGCCGTCCGAGCCACCGCGGCGGGGGCGGGCCACCGGAAGGCGTCCCCCTCCGCCTCACGCTCCGCGAGCCCCTCTCCGAGCGGGGCGGACCGGAGCCGCGAACCGTCCGCACCGGCGTCGGCGTCCGCCCCCGGCGCACGCGGATCGGCTCCCCACGCCCCCGAGCACGGCACCGACGCGGGTGCCGTGCCGCTCACGGTGGGCGTCCGCCCCTTTGTCTACGACAGTCCGTGCAGCCAGCACTTCCTCGTGGACAGCGAGCCAGCGCAGGTCGGCCCGCCGGCGGGCGAGCAGGACGCCCGGCGCTGGGCCGGCGCGTACGGCGCCGTCTCCTCCGGGGAGCAGCGGGTCGCCCTGACCGTGCAGGGCACGGGCGCGGACACGGTCGTCCTGGAGGCGCTGCACGTGCGCTTCCTCTCCAAGGGCGCGCCGCTGGCCTGGAACGACTACTCGATGGGCGTGGGCTGCGGGGGTGGGGTCGACAGCGAGTCGTTCGACGTCGACCTGGACGACGGCAGTCCCGCGGTCACCGTGGAGAACGGCCAGCGGGACTTCCCGTACAAGGTCAGCGAGTCGGATCCGGAGGTCTTCTACGTCACCGCGCACAGCAAGGCGCACGACGTCCGCTGGGACCTCTCGCTGGAGTGGTCCAGCGGGAGCAGGCACGGCACGGTGCACATCGACAACGACGGCGTCCCGTTCCGTACGAGCGCCGACGTGAACCGGCCGGGCTACGACTACCCGCTGGGCGGCGGCGAGTGGATCAAGCGGGAGGAGTGACGGCGGCGAGTCCCCGGCCCAGCCGGCGCAGCCCCTCGGCGATCTCGTCGGGGGTCTGGGTGACGAAGCAGAGGCGGAGGGTCGCGCGGTCGGGATCGCCGGCGTAGAAGGGCGCGCCGGGGACGTAGGCGACGTCCTCCTTCACGACCCGGGGCAGCAGGTCCGTCGTGTCGTAGGAGCGCGGCAGGCGGGCCCAGAGGAACATGCCGCCCTCGGGGCGGGTCCAGGTCGACCCCTCGGGGAGGGCGCCGGGCAGCCCTGCGAGCATGGCGTCGCGGCGTTCGCCGTAGACGGCGCGCACGCGGGCGACGTGGGCGTCCAGGCCGCCCAGGTAGCGGGCGGCGGCGAGTTGGTTGAGCGTGGGCGTGTGCAGGTCGACGGCCTGCTTGGCGACCACGCAGGCGCGCCGCAGGGCGGCGGGCGCCCGCATCCAGCCCAGGCGCAGGCCGGGGGCCATGATCTTGGAGAAGGAGCCGAGGAGGACCACCCGGTCGTCGGCGCCGGGGAGGGCGGCGATCCAGGGGACGCGGTCGCCGTCGTAGCGGAGGTCGCCGTAGGGGTCGTCCTCGACGATCCACAGTCCCTCGCGGGCGGCGACGGTGGCGACGGCCTCGCGGCGCGCCGCGGGCATGGTGCGTCCGGTGGGGTTCTGGAAGGTGGGCACGAGGTAGAGCAGCTTGGGCCGCTCGCGCCGGACCAGCTCGGCGAGGGCCGTCGGATCGACGCCGTCCTCGTCCCCCGGCACGGAGACGACGCGCGCACCCGCCAGCCCGAACACCTGAAGTGCCGCCAGGTAGCAGGGACTTTCGACGAGTACGGTGTCGCCGGGTTCGAGGAGGGCGGTGGCGAGCAGGGACAGTGCCTGCTGGGAGCCGGTGGTGACGAGGAGGTCGTCGGCGGAGGTGGGGAGCCCTTGCGCGCCGGCGCGTGCGGCGAGTCCGGCCCGCAGCGCGGGTTCGCCCTCGGTGGTGGAGTACTGCAGCGCCCGCTCCGCCGTGTCCTCCAGCACGCCCCGGAAGGCGGCGGCTATCCCGTCACGGTCGAACAACTCGGGCGCGGGCAGCCCGCCGGCGAAGTTGATCACTTCGGGCCGCGCGGTCACCGCGAGGATGTCCCGCACGGGCGAGCCCCCCACCGCCCGGGCACGGGCGGCGAGGGGCGGGAGCGGCACGCGGGTCGTCGGCGCGTTCTCGGCAACGGTCATGGCGCGGCTCTCCTCGTGCTGTCACGGGACGTCATCTGCCCCGCCAGCCTAGGGAGTCGTGTGCCGCCTACACGGACCGTTCCGGGATCCGGACTGCCGGAGCGGGCCCTCAGACGAGCGCCGGGGCTTCCTTCGGGTTCGGGCCGTACTTGTTCGGGCCGGCCTCGCCCTCAGTGGCGGAGAACACCAGGAGGACGATGGGGCCGACGAGCGGGACGATCCCCAGGAGGATCCACCAGCCGGAACGGCCGGTGTCGTGCAGCCGGCGCACGGTGACGCCCCAGCCGGGGAGCAGCAGCGCGAGGACCGGAAGGGCGATGAGGGCGGGCATCTTGGCGGCGACGCCGATGCCCAGCACCACGGCGTAGATGATCGCGTAGAAGAGCACGAACATCCAGTACTCCTTGCGGCGCGCACGGCCGCTGAACACGGCGTACTTCTTCAGCGCTTCGAGGAACCAGCTCATGAGACCCCCAGGGCTCGGCATTTCGGCCGGTCCGGTCGGAGCAGGCCAGGCGCAGAGATTAAGGGTTTGGCGAGTACGCGTCACTCACGTCGGAACGGTTCTCAAACGTCGATTTCCAGACAGATCCGCCCAGTTCACGGAGCATCCCGGGACGAACCCGGCGACCATCCCGGAATCGATCCCGTTCCGTTGCCGAACCGACAGCACACCGCGCCCGTTTCGTCGCCGTTCCGGTACGGGAAGGAGCCCTGACCGTGTCCGTCAGCGCGGCTTTCGGGCCGGGTACCGAACGCTGGCGCGACGTCAGTTCCCGAACAGATTGGGCTCAAGCGCGTCCGCACGCCGTACCGCCGGCTACCGGGACAGTTTCTGCGCTACCTCGGTCGCCCAGTACGTGAGGATGTTCCGCGCGCCCGCCCGCTTGATGCCGGTGAGGGTTTCCAGGATCGCCTGGTCGCGGTCGATCCAGCCCTTCTCGGCGGCGGCCTCGATCATCGAGTACTCGCCGGAGATCTGGTAGGCGGCGACGGGCACCTCGACGGCGTCGGCGACCCGGGCGAGGATGTCGAGGTACGGTCCGGCCGGCTTGACCATGACCATGTCGGCGCCCTCTTCGAGGTCCAGGGACAGCTCCCGCAGGGACTCGCGCCAGTTGGCGGGGTCCTGCTGGTAGGTCTTGCGGTCGCCCTTGAGGGAGGAGGCGACGGCCTCGCGGAACGGGCCGAAGAACGCGGAGGAGTACTTGACGGTGTAGGCGAGGATCGCCACGTCCTCGCGGCCGATCTGGTCGAGCGCGTCGCGGATGACGCCGATCTGCCCGTCCATCATCCCGCTGGGGCCCACGACATGGGCGCCGGCGTCGGCCTGCACCTGGGCCATCTCGGCGTACCGCTCCAGGGTGGCGTCGTTGTCGACCCGCCCCTCGGCGTCCAGCACCCCGCAGTGCCCGTGATCGGTGGTCTCGTCCAGGCACAGGTCGGACATGACGAGCAGATCGTCCCCGACCTCGGCGCGCACGTCGCGGAGGGCTACCTGAAGAATCCCGTCCGGGTCGGTGCCCGCCGTCCCGAGGGCGTCCTTCTTCTCCTCCTCGGGCACCCCGAACAGCATGATCCCGGAGATCCCGGCCTCCACAGCCTCCGCGGCGGCCTTCTTCAGGCTGTCCCGCGTGTGCTGCACGACCCCGGGCATCGCCGCGATCGGCACCGGCTCGCTCACGCCCTCGCGGACGAAGGCGGGAAGGATGAAGTCGGCGGGGTGCAGCCGCGTCTCGGCCACCATCCGCCGCATGACGGGCGACGTCCGAAGGCGCCGGGGCCGAACACCGGGAAACGATCCGTACTTCGTCATACCTCCTACGCTACGCCCGCCGACCCGATGCCTTTACCGACGCCGAGTCGGCCGCGGCCCCGGCATCAAATAGGACATGATCTGTCCTACTTATCTCCTACTCTCCCCTCATGAGCACTGAGAACAACACCTCCGCCCCCGCATTCCGCTACGTCGCCGTCACCTTCGACTGCTCGGATCCCGATGGACTGGCCCGGTTCTACGGCGAGATGCTCGGTCTGCCCGTCGCCTACTCCTCGGACGACTTCGTGTTCCTGGCCAAGGACGGCACGCCCGGCCTCGGCTTCCACCGGCTGGCCGACTACCGCCGCCCCACCTGGCCGGACCCGGCTCAGGAGAAGCAGGCGCACATCGAGGTGGGCGTCGACGATCTGGACAGCGCCGAGAGCCATCTCCTCTCCCTCGGCGCCACCAAGCCCGGCCACCAGCCGAACCCCGACCGCTGGCGCGTCCTCCTCGACCCGGCCGGCCACCCGTTCTGCATCACCACGCTGGTCTGAGCAGCCGTTGCCGACCAGGCTTTCTGGGACCCACGCCCTCGGTCAGTCGTGACTCCAGGGCCGCGACGGGCACACGTTCCAGGAGAAGCGCCGCAAGCGGGCACGCTCCACATGGACGGCCGTATCGCCGAAGCCGCCGTTGAGATGGCGTCCGAGGACCACGATGGCCACGCTTCCGGCTCCGCCTGCTTTGAGGGCTGCTGCCGCGGACTGGGCGTGGTTGCCGCTGGCCCATGTGTCGTCGATGAGTAGGACGTTCTCACCTCGGAGCGGCGAGGCGGTGTAGCGAGCACCTGACGGGAGACGGCCCAGCTCAGCGGCTCGCGGTGTCGGGATGAGCAGGTCGCGGTGACGGTCTCGGGTGGCACCGACCATGTCGGCGACGATGAGGCGTAAAGGGTGCTCCGTACGTTCATGGGTGCTGGGCACCGTGGTGACGGCGTCGAATCTCGCGACGGCGCAGCGATCCGCGGCACAGCGCTCGTGCATGACCAGGAAGCGCCACAGGACGGCTGCGAGTCCCCTGCGGAAGTAGTGGCGCTGTGGACCGGCGGCGTTCTTGTAGCGCCAGAGTTCGTTCGCGTACTGCTCACCCTTGGGTGCCAGGCTGATGGGGACGACAGCGTCGGCCGTTGCGGACCCGAGCGCTCGGCGCGTCTCGTGGCACGGTCGGCACACGGCGTACCCCGCCCCGGCCGGCCCGGTACAGACCCGGCACACTCCCGGGCCGGGCACGAGGGGGTGCGTGAGGAAGTTGGCGTAGCGGTCGGACAGTTCGACGGCGGTCGTCATACCGGTGGGTCCGCTATGCCCAGGTCAGGTCGTCCGTGGTGGGGACGAGGGAGTCGAGGCGGCCGAAGACGTCGTCGGGGCCGTCGATCACGGTGGTGTTGGGCCTGGCCGCGTACTCCCTCGCCCACTCGTGGGTCAGGAGCGAGCGCATGAGGAAGACCGGGCGGCCGTGTTCGAGTGCCAGCCGGGCCTGCATGCGGGCGCCGCTGCGGTAGGCCGCCTCGATCACGACCGTGGCCAGGCTGTAGCCGCTCATCACGGCATTGCGCAGGGGGAACGAGGTCTTGGAGGGCGGCGCGTCGGGCCAGAACTGGGAGATGAGCAAGCCGCGGTCGGCGATCTCCCTCTGCAATCGGGCGTTCTCCGCCGGGTAGGCCCGGCGGAGCCCGGTCCCCACGACGGCGACGGTACGGCCACCGACGGCGAGGGCGCTGCCGTGGGCGGCGGTGTCGATGCCGGCCGCGAGGCCGGAGACCACCGTCACGCCACGCTCGGCGAGCCCGCTCGCGACGGCGCGGGCGTGGGCGACGCCCGCCGGAGTCGGGGTACGGGTGCCCACCACCGCGACCCGCAGGTCGTTCTCGACCGCGCTGCCGCGGAGGAACAGGAAGGGCGGGCGCTGGTGCACCAGCCGCAGGTACAGCGGATAGTCCTCGTCGAGGATCGTGACCAGCCGCATGCCCTCGCGCTCCCAGGCGGCGATCTCGGCGACGATGCCGTCGAGGTCGTCCGGGGGCCCGGCACTGAAGAGCGCGCCCTGCCCGGAGCCGTCCAGGGACGTCTCCAGAACCTCACGTGCACTGCCGACGGCCTCGACCTGGTCGGTCAGCTCTGACCAGGAACGATCACCGCGTCGCAGCAGCGCGACCAGTGCGGCGCGCTCCAGTTCCTGGTCCATGCCACAAGTATAGGAACGCGCTCCCGTGCGCCGGGCGGCTTCACGAGGCCGCACGGACGGGCCTCGACTCAGGCAGCGCACGCGACCTCGCTCGTCGCGGCCGGGGCGGGGCGGCAGTCACGGCAGCGGCCGGGGGCGGGGGACCGGAAGGCCCGTTCACAGCCGTCGCATGTCTGGAAGGGCTGCGGGCCGTCGTCCACACGGGGCTCCCGCTCCGGTCGCCGTTCCGGGAGGGCGGGGAGGTACGGCGGCAGCAGTTCACGCAGGCGGTAGGCCAGGACGCCGGCCGGATACTTCATCTCGGCGGGCAGGCCGGTCACCAGCGTGCGGTAGATCTCGGCGCGAGCGACTCCGCGGTCCAGCCAGGCGACGACGGCCGGAGCCAGGGCATTCACCTGCCGGTGGGAGAGGCTGAGGCGACTGTCCGTGCGGCGGAGGCCGGCGAGGAGGCCGACAGCCATGTCATGCCGGTGTTCGCGGGGGCCGAGGTCCCTCGACGGCGACGGCGGTGCTTCCCGCACCGGCGCAGGCGGAACGGGCGGCGCGGCAGCGGACTCGGGGCCGCGAGCGGTTTTGGTCCCGGGGACAGTGGCGGGGTGCGGTTCCGTCGCGGGGCCGGGAACGGTCTCGTCCGCCTGGGCGGCGGGGTGCGGTTCCGTCGCGGGGCCGGGAACGGTCTCGTCCGCCTGGGCGGCGGGGTGCGGTTCCGTCGCGGGGCCGGGAACGGTCTCGTCCG
>NZ_JBEYVS010000045.1:0-19890 GCF_040644095.1 Streptomyces sp. NPDC047028 | reverse complement strand
GTCCGCCTGGGCGGGAATGGTCGCCCTCGCGGGGGCAGGGCACGGTGGCAGCGGGGTTTGGTCGCCCTCCTGGGACGTGTCCTGGGCGCCGGCGTCCGCCCCGTGGCGCTTCTGCACGCGGGGACGGCCGCCCCCTGAGCGGGCGGCGGGAGCACGCAGGGGCAAGGGGGTCACGTCTGCCTGTCGCACCGACTCGGGCACGTGATGAGCGTAGGTGCGCGTGACCAGCCTGCCCTCCGCCGTGTGCTCGCGGACCCGCTCCAGGTAGCCGTGCGCCTCCAGCTCGCGCAGCGCGGCCGCGATCCGCTCCCGCCCCTCGGTGAAGCGCTCCGCGAGAGTGCGGATGTCGACCAGTGTGCCCTCGGGCACCGACAGGATGTAGGTCGCGAGGCCGATCGCGGTCAGGGACAACTCCTGGTGCTGGGCAAGGTGGTTGCCGATGACAACGTACTGGTTGGCCTTGTACGTACGTACGTGAATCACCCCCGAAGGTGTGTCGCTTCGGCGAACACCATGAGCCGGACGCGGAACGGGAATAGGCTTCTGATCAGCCATGGGGAAGGGTCGACTTCCTCGTTGGTCAGGCCCTCGCACCGGGATGGCAGTCCCAGCGGGGGCCGACGTATGCACGGGCCTGTGGAATCGGGTCGTGCCCCTGGCACGAGACTGCCCGCGCGCACCACCGACGCGCCAGCCAGATCAGCCGATTTCACCCGCCCGAGTGATCAACGCCGGGTTTGGTTGGGTTGGTTGGTTATTTCCCTGGGTTCTTTGGTCTTTTACCGCCCGAAGCCCCAGCGCACGCCCAACCGAAGCCCCGACCGCCTGGCTCCGGTGGCCCGTTCACCGCTGCGGGGTCGTCCGTCGGCCTACGGGCGCAGGCTCGGCACGCAGGCAGGGTGCGCAGCCCGACCCGGGCCTTGCGGTCCGGCCAGGCTTTTCGGCCCAGCCCGAAAGGCCTGGTTCGGCGCCATTGCCCTGTGCAACGGTTGGTGATCCGACGGGAGTTGTCCGGAACCCCCGCCAGTTGCCGCGTACGTGCAGGGAATGGCCCGACCCGGAGGAGCCTCCATGGGCACACGCCGATTCACCGCAGCCACCGTCTCCGCCACAGCGCTGGCCGCCACGTTACTCTCGGGCGGCGTCGCGAACGCCGGCCCGGCCGCCCCGTCACCGCGGCCCACCACAACAGCTTCCTTCACCTGCGCCTACAAGTATTTCTGCGTGCACCTGCGGCACAGCGACGGCAGCTACACCTGGAAGTCCTTCTACTACTGCCAGAGGTACACCCTGAACGGCTCCGCGACCTAGTACATCAACCACCAAGCGCCCGGCACCGTGGGCACGTTCAATACCCCTGGGCGGTGGCGACCAAGGGCGCATACGCCTCGGACCGCCCGCCGTACTACGCGTGCGACGGCAAGCACCCTGCCCCGCAGGCGGTGAAGCCCTGCTGCCCTTCCCGGAGAGCACTGACGGCCCGACCGCCTGTGTCGGACGGGCCGTTTCCCGTGTCCCGGCCTCCGACGGTGGGCCCGCTCCCGCGGGTCGCCTTGCCGCTGTCGCCCCGAACGCGCGACATTGGGCGTCCGCGACCTGCATGCGGGGCTGCCCGCGCATGCACAGCAAGGAGCCCACCGTGCTGCGCCAGGACGGTGAAGTGCTCCTCGTCTACCCGGCCGTACGCGACCCGCTCGCCCTGGCCCGGCTACGGGACCTGCCCCCCGAAGGAAGCGGCAGGGCACTGGCGGCCCTCCTCGGCCGCACCAGGGGGCGCCGTACTGGAACTGACCCGCGACGGGACGACCACCGGCGACCTCGCCCACCGCCTGGGCGTGGCACCGGCGACCGCGAGCGGACACCTCGGCGTACTCCGCTCGGCCGGCCTCATCACCTCCCGCCGCGAAGGACAACGCGTCTGGCACACCATCACCCCCCTGGGCACGTCCCTCGCCACCGGAACGGCCCACGGCACGGAGTGAACCCGCCCCCGCCACCTGGGCGACCTGCCTGCCGTACGCGCTCCACCTCTCACTGACGCACAAGACACGTGTGGCCCGCACCCCCTGAACAGATCAGGGGGTGCGGGCCACACCCGCGAGGTACCTCAGGTCGTCGACCGGCGGCGGCGGGCCCCCGGGCGGCGTTCGCTCGGGCGGGTCACCGGGTCGCCGGCCTCCAGGGCGGCGGCGCGGCGGCGGGTGCCGAAGTCGGCGAGGGCCTCGGCGAGCCGGTGGACGGAGGGCTCGGGGGCCATGACGTCCACGCGGAGGCCGTGTTCCTCGGCGGTCTTGGCGGTCGCCGGGCCGATGCAGGCGATGACCGTCACGTTGTGCGGCTTGCCCGCGATGCCGACGAGGTTGCGGACCGTGGAGGACGAGGTGAACAGGACCGCGTCGAAGCCGCCACCCTTGATGGCCTCACGGGTCTCCGCCGGGGGCGGCGACGCGCGGACCGTGCGGTAGGCGGTGACGTCGTCGACCTCCCAGCCCAGCTCGATCAGGCCGGCCACCAGGGTTTCCGTGGCGATGTCGGCGCGGGGGAGGAAGACGCGGTTGATCGGGTCGAACACCGGGTCGTAGGGGGGCCAGTCCTCCAGGAGACCGGCCGCCGACTGCTCGCCCGAGGGGACCAGGTCCGGCTTCACGCCGAAGGCGATCAGCGCCTTGGCGGTCTGCTCGCCCACCGCCGCGACCTTGATCCCGGCGAAGGCGCGCGCGTCGAGGCCGTACTCCTCGAACTTCTCACGGACCGCCTTGACCGCGTTGACCGAGGTGAACGCGATCCACTCGTAGCGGCCGGTGACCAGGCCCTTGACCGCGCGCTCCATCTGCTGCGGGGTGCGCGGGGGTTCGACGGCGATCGTCGGGACCTCGTGCGGGACGGCGCCGTAGGAGCGCAGCTGGTCGGAGAGCGAGGCCGCCTGCTCCTTGGTGCGCGGCACGAGGACCTTCCAGCCGAACAGCGGCTTGGACTCGAACCACGACAGCTGGTCGCGCTGGGCGGGTGCGCTGCGGTCTCCGACCACGGCTATCACCGGGCGGCCGCCGTCCGGGGACGGCAGGACCTTCGCCTGCTTCAGGGTCTGCGCGATCGTGCCGAGCGTCGCCGTCCAGGTGCGCTGCCGGGTCGTCGTACCGGCGACGGTGACCGTCAGCGGGGTGTCGGGCTTGCGGCCGGCGGACACCAGTTCGCCGGCCGTCGCCGCCACCGCGTCCAGCGTGGTGGAGACGACCACCGTGCCGTCGGAGGCACCGACCTCGGTCCAGCAGCGGTCGGAGGCCGTACGGGCGTCCACGAACCGGACGTCCGCGCCCTGAGCGTCCCGCAGCGGCACACCCGCGTACGCGGGCACACCGACGGCCGCCGCCACACCGGGCACGACCTCGAACGGCACCCCGGCAGCGGCGCAGGCGAGCATTTCGGCGCCCGCGTCCGTATCAAGTCCCGGGTCCCCGGCGACCGCACGCACGACCCGCCTGCCGGTGCGCGCGGCCTCCATGACAAGATGAGCGGCATCCCGGGCACCACCCGTGGAAGCAGTGGTTGCTGACGTCCCGTCGACAACCGTCAGCTGGGGCGTGCCCGTGCCCGAAAGCGGGTCCGAGGAGCGGTCCGCGTCCGTCGGCACGACGGCGACGCCCTGCCGGGCATGCGCCCGGATCACGTCGAGCACCTCGTGCTCGGCGATCAGGACGTCCGCGCCCGACAGCGCCTCCACGGCGCGCAGAGTCAGCAGTCCCGGATCCCCGGGTCCGGCACCGAGGAAGGTGACGTGGCCGTGTTCCAGGCCGGCGGCAAAGGTGGTGGGGCTCACTGTGCTCGCTCCCCCATCAGACCGGCCGCGCCCTGGGCGAGCATCTCGGTGGCGAGGTCGCGACCGAGTGCTATCGCCTCCGCATGCGTCTGGGGCACGGGACCGGTGGTGGACAGCTGCACCATACGAGTGCCGTCGGTCGTGCCGACAACACCGCGCAGGCGCATTTCCTTGACAATCTGCCCGTCGGCCAGGAGGTCGGCCAGCGCGCCCACGGGGGCGCTGCAGCCGGCTTCCAGGGCGGCGAGCAGGGACCGCTCGGCGGTCACGGCGGCCCGCGTGAACGGGTCGTCGAGTTCCCCGAGCGCGGCGACGAGGTCCGCGTTGTCCGCGGCGCACTCGATCGCCAGTGCCCCCTGGCCGGGGGCGGGCAGAACCGTGTCGACCGACAGGAAGTCGGTCACCTCGTCGGCCCGGCCGATCCGGTTCAGCCCGGCGGCGGCCAGGACGACCGCGTCCAGCTCGCCTTCCCGGACGTACCCGATGCGGGTGTCGACGTTGCCGCGGATCGGGACGGTCTCTATGTCCAGTCCGTGGCTGCGCGCGTACGCGTTGAGCTGCGCCATGCGGCGCGGCGCGCCGGTGCCGATGCGGGCCCCGCGCGGCAGGTCCGTGAACTTCAGCGCGTCACGAGCGACGATCACGTCCCGGGGGTCCTCGCGCACCGGTACGGCGGCCAGGGCCAGCTCCTCGGGCTGCGCGGTCGGCAGGTCCTTGAGCGAGTGAACCGCGAAGTCGACCTCGCCGCGCACCAGCGCGTCACGCAGCGCCGTGACGAAGACGCCGGTGCCGCCGATCTGCGCCAGGTGCTCGCGCGAGGTGTCGCCGTACGTGGTGATCTCGACCAGCTCGACGGGCCGGCCGGTCACCCTGCTCACTTCCTCGGCCACCTGCCCGGACTGGGACATGGCGAGCTTGCTGCGCCTCGTCCCCAGTCTCAAAGCTCTCTCACTCATGCCGGTCGGTCCTTCGTTTCTGTGCTGTCCCCGGCCCGGGAGACGGCGGCCACCGTCTCGGGGTCGAGGTCGAACAGGGTGCGCAGCGCGTCCGCGTACCCGGCGCCGCCGGGCTCGGCCGCGAGTTCCTTGACCCGTACGGTCGGCGCGTGCAGCAGCTTGTCGACGACCCGGTGCACGGCCTGCCGGATCTCGCCGCGCTGGCGGGCGTCCAGGTCGGGCAGGCGGCCGTCGAGCCGGGCGATCTCGCTCGCGACGACGTCGGCGGCCATGGTGCGCAGCGCCACCACGGTCGGCGTGATGTGCGCCGCCCGCTGGGCCGCGCCGAACGCGGCGACCTCGTCGGAGACGATACGCCGGACCTGGTCGACGTCCGCCGCCATCGGTGCGTCGGCGGACGCCTCGGCGAGGGACTCAATGTCCACCAGGCGTACCCCGGCCAGCCGGTGCACGGCCGCGTCGATGTCGCGGGGCATCGCCAGGTCGAGGAGGAACAGGGCGGGGGCCGGGCGCGGGATCTCGGCGACCGGTTCGGGCTTGCGGCGCTCGGGGATCCGGCCGACGGTGGCGGCGGTCGCGGCGAGCGCGGTGATCAGCTCGGCGTCGGCCTCGGGGCCGCGGCGCTCGCGCCGGTCCACGGTGGCGGCGCCGGTGGCCCAGGCCCCGTGCTGCTCCAGCGTGGCGGCGTCCATCCCGGCGACGGCGGCCTCGCCGTGCACGGAGAAGCCGGTGGCGCCCTGGACGGTCTGGACACTCTGCGCGGGGGCCGTGTCGAGGGGGCAGTCGGTGCCGGTGGCCCGCTGCAGGGCCTCGGCGGCCGTCACGGTCGTACGACCGCTGCCCTCGCCCGTCTCCGCCGGGCGCCCGGTGCGGTGCTCGACCGCCTCGGCGACCGCGTCCGCGGTGAGCACGAGGCCGGTCGCGCCGGTGCAGGAGACGACCACGTCGGCGCGCGCCAGCTCGCCGGGCACGGCGGCCATGCGCACGGCACGCGCGGCTACGGCGGTGTCGTCGCCCTCGCCGAGGATCTGCGCGAGGCGCTCGGCGCGCTCGAAGGTGCGGTTGGCGACGACGATTTCGGTGATCCCGGCGCGGGCCAGGGTCGCGGCGGCCAGGGACGACATCGAGCCGGCGCCGATGACCAGGGCCGTACGGCCGGACGCCCAGTCCCGGACGTCGCCGCCCGCGGCCAGCTGCTCCATGCCGAAGGTGACCAGGGACTGGCCGGCGCGGTCGATGCCGGTCTCGGAGTGGGCGCGCTTGCCGGTGCGCAGGGCCTGCTGGAACAGGTCGTTCAGCAGCCGGCCGGCGCTGTGCAGCTCCTGGGCGCGGGCCAGGCAGTCCTTGATCTGGCCGAGGATCTGGCCCTCGCCGACGACCATCGAGTCCAGTCCGCAGGCCACCGAGAACAGGTGGTGGACCGCCCGGTCCTCGTAGTGCACATAGAGATAGGGAGTGAGTTCGTCGAGACCGACGCCGCTGTGCTGGGCGAGCAGCGTGGACAGCTCGGCGACACCGGCGTGGAACTTGTCGACGTCGGCGTAGAGCTCGATGCGGTTGCAGGTGGCGAGCACCGCGGCCTCGGTGGCCGGTTCCGCGGCGACCGTGTCCTGGAGCAGCTTGACCTGGGCGTCCGCGCTCAGCGCGGCCCGCTCCAGCACGCTGACCGGCGCGCTGCGGTGGCTCAGCCCGACGACGAGGAGACTCATGCCGGCATCACGGCGGGCACGTCCCCGTCGGGTCCCTGGTCGGCGGCGGACGCCTCGCGGGGGGTGGCCGCGGGCAGCGCGCCGTCACCGGCGGCGGTCTCCTCGCCGGCCTTGCGCTGCTCGTGGAACGCGAGGATCTGCAGCTCGATGGAGAGGTCCACCTTGCGTACGTCGACGCCGTCCGGGACGGACAGCACGGTCGGCGCGAAGTTCAGGATGGAGGTGACACCGGCGGCGACCAGGCGGTCGCAGACCTGCTGGGCGGCGCCCGCGGGGGTCGCGATCACGCCGATCGACACCCGGTCGTCGTGGATGATCTTCTCCAGCTCGTCCGTGTGCTGGACGGCGATCCCGGCGACCGGCTTGCCGGCCATCGCGGGGTCGGCGTCGATCAGCGCGGCGACACGGAAGCCGCGGGAGGCGAACCCGCCGTAGTTGGCGAGGGCGGCGCCGAGGTTACCGATACCGACGATCACAACCGGCCAGTCCTGGGTCAGGCCCAGCTCGCGGGAGATCTGGTAGACGAGGTACTCGACGTCGTAGCCGACACCGCGCGTTCCGTACGACCCCAGGTAGGAGAAGTCCTTGCGCAGCTTGGCGGAGTTGACCCCCGCCGCCGCGGCCAGCTCCTCGGAGGAGACCGTGGGCACCGAGCGCTCCGACAGTGCTGTCAGGGCTCGGAGGTACAGCGGAAGCCTGGCGACGGTGGCCTCGGGAATCCCTCGGCTACGGGTCGCCGGTCGGTGTGTTCGGCCAGTTGCCACGGTGCTCCTGCGGGTAGAGCGGGGCTGTGGGCGGTCATACGTTCCCGGACCACCCCGTCGGAAGCAGGCTATGTCTTTGTGAACGCGTGCACAAAGATGGTGTCCGATTTGCCCGCCCAACGTGACCGGGCTCACGCACGTCACTCTTCGGCCAATCCCTGGGGGCAAAACCGACACTCTCCTTGCGAATCCCGCCCCCGAGACCAAACATCCCGATCCTAAGCGACGTTCGGTACGGCCTTGTACTACTCGGTCAGTTCTTTGCGCAAACGAGCCTCGTCGACCCGCCAGAACGTGTGCTGCTCCCCGTCCACGAGGACGACGGGGATCTGCTCCCAGTACTGGTCGTGGAGGTCCTTGTCCTCGGTGATGTCCTTGCGCTCCCAGGGGACGCCGAGTTCGCCGCAGACCTTGTCGACCACCTCCTGCGCGTCGTCGCACAGATGGCAGCCGGGCTTGCCGATGAGGGTGACCAGCCGCTCGCGCGGGCCGGTGGCGCCATCGGCGGCTACGGCGGCGGGGGCGGCCTTGCGCCGGAAGAGGGGGCTCATGTCAGCCATTGTCCCGCGTGCGCGAACCGCTTCCCGGTGACGCTCGTACCCCACAGTTCACGGGGTCGGCACCTGTCCGCGCCGGAAGCACCGAACAAACTGGCTATGCTCACGCCATGGCCGCTCTCGGATGGCTCACCCCCCGTAGGCGCTCCGCCACGGCGCGGAGCGTGTTGGCAGGCGAGGCCTCGGCGGAGGCCGCCCGCAAGTCCTCGCAGGACGCGGAATCCGCCGCGCAGGACTCCGCCGGCCGGGAACCCGAGTTCCCCGTGCTCGGCGACGACCGGGCCGCCGCCTTCTTCGACCTCGACAACACCGTCATGCAGGGTGCCGCGCTGTTCCACTTCGGACGCGGCCTGTACAAGCGGAAGTTCTTCGAGACGCGCGAGCTGGCCCGGTTCGCCTGGCAGCAGGCGTGGTTCCGGCTGGCCGGCGTCGAGGACCCCGAACACATGCAGGACGCCCGGGACTCGGCCCTCTCCATCGTCAAGGGCCACCGGGTCGCCGAACTGCGGGCGATCGGCGAGGAGATCTACGACGAGTACATGGCCGAACGGATCTGGCCGGGCACCCGGGCGCTGGCCCAGGCCCACCTGGACGCGGGCCAGAAGGTGTGGCTGGTCACGGCGGCGCCGGTGGAGATCGCCCAGGTGATCGCGCGGCGACTGGGACTGACCGGCGCGCTCGGCACGGTCGCGGAGTCGGTCGACGGCGTCTACACCGGCCGACTGGTCGGCGAGCCGCTGCACGGGCCGGCCAAGGCGGAGGCGGTGCGGGCACTGGCCTCGGCGGAGAAGCTGGAGCTGGGGCGGTGCGCCGCGTACAGCGACTCGCACAACGACATCCCGATGCTGTCGCTCGTGGGGCACCCGTACGCCATCAACCCCGACGCGAAGCTGCGCAGGTACGCGCGGGAAAAGGACTGGCGACTGCGGGACTACCGCACCGGGCGCAAGGCCGCGAAGGTCGGCATCCCCGCGGCGGCGGGCGTCGGCGCGGTCGCCGGTGGCACTGCGGCGGCGATCGCCTTCAGCCGGCGACGCCGATAGCGGCTACTCGCCGCAGAGCCGGCGGTGCGTTGCCGGGTGCGGGCGCGTCATGGCCTGTCGCGCCCACGCGGCGGAGCCGCATGGCGATACAGCCCCGCGCCCCTTCGGGGCACGAACCCGAGTACCAGTTCCGCGCGCCCGAATTATGCCGTGGACTTGCCAACACGCCCCAGCTTTCGCAGAAACCTGCCCCATTTCGATCAATGGGCGGTCAACTTGCGTAACTTGAGAGGCCGTCAATCGGTTACAGAAGCGACGTAATCGATGATTTGAGCAACTGGGTGTAGCAGTGCCTGCACGAAGCGTTATTCTCCTCAAACGCAAACCGGTACCCCTCCGTCGCTACGACGGGTGAAAGGTTCCGTACTGCACGTGATGGAAGCTCTGCCTCTGGGAGTCCCGTGTACCCACACGTCGGGGTTGACGCCTCGGGCCTGGCTACGCTGCGCGCAACGATCGCAACGGTCAAAGACACGCTGCGCGGCTTGGTCCCCACCGCGTACGCCGTCCCCGCCCTTGCCGTAGCCGCCGCGCCCGCCGGCCCGTGCTACGCCCTCGCCGACGGCGGTGCCGCAGTCGGCAGACGAGGGCGCGCCACCGGCGCGACCACCGTCCGCCGGCCGGCCGCCGACAGCGACAGCGCCCGCATGATGGACCTCGTCGAGCGCGCCCAGGCCGGCGAGGCCGACGCGTTCGGCCGTCTCTACGACCAGTACAGCGACACCGTCTACCGGTACATCTACTACCGGGTCGGCGGGAAGGCGACCGCCGAGGACCTCACGAGCGAGACCTTTCTGCGCGCGCTGCGCCGGATCGGCACCTTCACCTGGCAGGGCCGCGACTTCGGCGCCTGGCTGGTGACGATCGCCCGCAACCTCGTCGCCGACCACTTCAAGTCCAGCCGCTTCCGCCTGGAGGTCACCACCGGCGAGATGCTCGACGCCAACGAGGTCGAGCGCTCCCCGGAGGACTCCGTCCTGGAGTCCCTCTCCAACGCCGCCCTGCTGGACGCCGTACGCCGGCTCAACCCCCAGCAGCAGGAGTGCGTGACGCTCCGCTTCCTCCAGGGCCTCTCGGTCGCCGAGACCGCCCGGGTGATGGGCAAGAACGAGGGCGCCATCAAGACCCTCCAGTACCGGGCCGTGCGCACCCTCGCCCGGCTCCTGCCGGACGACGCCCGCTGACGCCCACCGGTCAACTCACGCACGGTGAGGGACCGTTGACTTTCCGAACCGTTCATCCTGCGTCCGTAACCCAAGTGCCGCGCCAGTCGTTGTGCGGGATACAGGCTCCCTGTGGTCACGTCCTGGCCGACCCTGATCGCTCGATCGAGTGGAAACGTCGTGGACGTGCAACCCTCAGGACCCCCTGGGGAGTCGACCGTCATGACGAGAGGAGGTGCCGCCAGTGATCGCGAACGTATCGGCACACCGGCGGGCGAACGCCTTCGCCCAGGCCCTGGAGGAGCAGTCCGACCGGGACACGGCGGCCGAGCAGTCCGCAGCACCGGCGCAGGCGCCGCAGGGCGCGGCGGAGCAGACCGAGCAGGGCGAGCTGCTGGCCCTCGCGACAGGTCTCGGCGCGCTGCCCAGGCCGCAGCTCGACCCGGAGGTCAAGGTCGTCCAGCGGGCCCAGCTGGTGGCCGCGATGGAGGCCATGCTCCAGGAGGGCACACTGGGCGGGGCGGCGGACGCGTCGGTACCCGAGCAGAGGTCCCGGAGCCGGGGCGCCCACCGGGCGACCTCGCTGAACAGACTCCGGCCGCGGAGCAGGCTGACCAAGGGGCTCGCCGCGGGCGGCCTCAGCGTCGGCGTGGCCGCGGGCGCCTTCGGCGGAGTGGCCGCCGCCAGCTCCAACGCACTGCCCGGTGACTCGCTGTACGGCCTGAAGCGCGGCATCGAGGACTTCAAGCTCAACTACATGAGCGACGGCGACGACCAGCGCGGCCAGACCTACCTCGACCAGGCCTCCACCCGGCTCAGCGAGGCCCGCCGGCTGATGGAGCGCGGCCGCAGCGGCCACCTCGACCACGAGTCCCTCGGTGAGATCCGCCGCACCCTGTCCGGGATGCAGCACGACGTCTCCGAGGGCCACCGCCTGCTGCACGCGGCCTACGAGGCCGACCCCGGCTCCCTCGGCCCCATCCAGGCCCTCTCCAGCTTCTCCCGGTCCCACCGCGAGGCCTGGACCGCGCTCAGCGACAAGCTGCCCGTCCAGCTCGGAGACGTCAAGGACCGGGTGTCCTCGTCGTTCGACGCCATAGACGAAGAGGTCGCTCCGCTGCAGTCCCTGCTCCCGCAGACCCCGGCCCACCCCGGCGCGCGGCACGGCTCCGGCTCGGCGTCCACCAGCACCTCCGGCACCGACCGGCCGGCCACCCCGTCCACCGGGAAGACCGCGCCCTCCGGCGGCCACACCGCCAGCGGCAGCCCCAGCGGCTCGGCCACCGGCACCAGCAGCGGCGGCCTGCTCGGCGGCAGCACGGGCGGCCTGCTCGACCCGCCGAAGACCGGCGAGGACGGCAACACCCCGGCCACCACCAACCCCCCGGCCGCCGGCCGCCCCGACGTCACCCTCCCGCCCCTCCTGCCGGGCCTCCTCCCCGGCCTGGGCATCGACGAACAGGACGCCGACTAGCCCCACTCCGGTACGGCGACGGGGGGCCCCCACCCGAGCGGGGGCGCCCCCGTCGCCGCACCGAAAACGCTCAGAAGAACACCGACCTCCGCTGCACCAGCAGTTTGGCCCCTCCTGTTTGCTGCCCTCGCACCGCTGCGCGGGTTTCGGGACAGCTGCGCCTGACTCGGTCCGTCGGCTCCGGGCAGCCCGTGCCGACCAGCCGGTCAAACGGTCGTGCTCAGAAGAACACCGACCTCCGCTGCACCAGCAGTTTGTACAGCGTGTGCTGGATCTGTTCGCGGACCTGGTCGGTCAGGTTGAACATCAGCATCGGGTCGTCCGCGGCCTCCGGCGGATAGCCGTCCGTCGGGATCGGCTCGCCGAACTGGATCGTCCACTTCGTGGGCAGCGGGATCGCGCCCAGCGGACCCAGCCAGGGGAACGTCGGCGTCAGCGGGAAGTACGGGAAGCCCAGCAGCCGGGCCAGCGTCTTGGAGTTGCCGATCATCGGATAGATCTCCTCCGCCCCGACGATCGAGCACGGAATGATCGGCACGCCCTGCCGCAGCGCCGTCGAGACGAACCCACCCCGGCCGAACCGCTGCAACTTGTAGCGCTCACCGAACGGTTTCCCGATCCCCTTGAAGCCCTCCGGCATCACCCCGACCAGCTCGCCCTGCCCCAGCAGCCGCCCCGCGTCCTCCGCGCACGCCAGGGTGTGCCCCAGCTTGCGGGCCAGCTCGTTGACCACCGGCAGCATGAACACCAGATCGGCCGCGAGCAGCCGCAGATGCCGGCCCGCCGGATGGTTGTCGTGCACCGCGACCTGCATCATCAGGCCGTCCAGCGGCAGCGTCCCCGAGTGGTTGGCGACGATCAGCGCGCCGCCCTCCTTCGGGATGTTCCCGATGCCCTTCACCTCGACCCGGAAGTACTTCTCGTACACCGGCCGCAGCAGCGACATCAGGACCTGGGAGGTCAGCTCCTCGTCGTAGCCGAAGTCGTCGACCTCGTAGTCCCCGGTCAGCCTGCGGCGCAGAAAGGCCAGCCCGGCCGCCACCCGCCGCTCCAGGCCGCCGTCGTCCGCGTCCCCGCCCCCGCTCTCCGGGTTCTCCGCACGGCTCACACCACCATCGTCCCCCGCCCCGCCCCGGCCCGGCAGCGCCTGTACGTCCCCCGCCTCCCCGGTGTCACCGGCCTCGCCGATCCCGCGCACCGCCGCCCCCTCGCCGCCGTTGCCCCCCTTGCGCCTGCTGCCCGCGCTCCGGCGACGCGACGGCCGCTGCGCGCCGCCGCCCCCGCGGGACCGGTCGTCGTCGAACGGAATGACCTTGGCGTCCGCCATCGTTGATGCGCTCCTCGATCGGCGCTAGCTAGTTGGCGCTCTGGGAATGACTGCGGGAGGGACTCGGCGCGGAGCCGCGCGGAGGGCTGCCGGCGGCGCCCCGCTCGGACAGCGCGGCCACCCGGTCGACCGCGCCCGCGAGCACCTCCGGCGGCAGCAGGCCCGGTCCCTGGCCGCGCGCGAAGTCCGCGAACGTCTCCGCGGTGGTGTGCTTCGGCCGGAACCCCAGCGTCTCCCGCATCTGCGTGGTGTCGACCACCCGGCCGTGCGTGAGCAGCCGGATCTGCTCCGGGGAGAAGTCCGTCATGCCGAGGGTCCGCACCAGGGAGCCGGCCCAGGTGACCGCGGGCAGCAGCAGCGGCACCGTCGGCCGGCCCAGCCGCCGCGAGCACTGCGACAGCAGCAGGACACCGTCCCCGGCGATGTTGAACGTGCCGCTGTTCAGCGTGCCCCGGCGGGCCTCGTGGCAGGAGATCCGCAGCACCTCGATGACGTCGTCCTCGTGCACGAACTGCAGCCGGGGGTCGTAGCCGAACACCGTCGGCAGGACCGGCAGCGCGAAGTAGGAGGCGAGCGGGGTGTCCGCGGCCGGGCCGAGGATGTTGGCGAACCGCAGCACGCACACGGCGACGTCCGGCCGCCGCCGGGCGAACCCGCGCACGTACCCCTCGACCTCCACCGTGTCCTTCGCGAAGCCGCCGCTGGGCAGCGACTTGGCCGGGGTGGTCTCGGTGAACACGGCCGGATCGCGCGGCGCGGAACCGTAGACGTTCGTACTGGACTTCACCACCAGCCGCCGCACCGCAGGCGACTTCTGGCAGGCGCCGAGGAGCTGCATGGTGCCGATGACATTGGTCTCCTTGACCGTGGCCCGGCTGCCGGCGCCCAGGGCCGTGCCCGCCACGTCCAGGTGGACGACCGTGTCGGCGCCCGTCTCGGCGAGCACCCGCGCGATCCCGGGCTGCCGGATGTCGGCCTGGATGAAGTCCGCCCCGCCCAGGTGGTGTGCGGGAGGCACCGCGTCCACGGCGATCACCCGGTCCACCTCCGGGTCACGCTGGATCCGCCGCACGAACCGGCCGCCCACCTGCCGGGCCACTCCGGTGACCAGCACGATCTTGCCCAAGATCAGCGCCTTCCTTCCCGACTCGCCCCGACTCGCGCGAGACCTGGTCCCAGCCCACGTTCCCCGTGTGCCGCCAACTTAGCGGGTGGATGTTGCACTGTGATGACCACCGGACACCCGAGATGGCGGAATTTCACCAGCCGCCGCGCCCCCGGACCTGCCAGTGGCCGCAGATCCTCCGATGACCCGGTCCGCCGATGACCCCGGACACGCCTGTGGCCCCCCGGCCGGGATGGCTGGGGGGCCACAGAGACACGCCTCTCGCGGCGCCGCTTACTTCTTGTTGCGGCGCTGAACGCGCGTGCGCTTGAGCAGCTTGCGGTGCTTCTTCTTGGCCATCCGCTTGCGCCGCTTCTTGATTACAGAGCCCACGACTACCCTCGCTCACTTCTCATCACTGGTTGTTTGGGCGCCATGGGCCCACACGACCTACGAGGGGCTAGCCTACCCGCTCGAGCGGGCGCACTTGTAATCGAGGGTTTTCCGCTAGGCCGTCTCCACCCCCACATAGCTCTCGCGAAGGTACTCGTGTACCGCTTGCTCGGGGACGCGGAAGGACCGCCCCACCCGGATCGCGGGCAGATGACCGCTGTGCACCAGCCGGTACACGGTCATCTTCGACACTCGCATCACCGAGGCGACCTCCGCCACGGTAAGGAACTGCACCTCGTTCAGAGGCCTTTCGCCAGCTGCAGCCATGACACACCTGAACCTTCCGCACTCGACGGCCACCGGCTTCCCCTTCCGGTGACTCTTCGTCGTTGCGTGCTCACTCCCCAATGTAGGGGCGGGTGATGCGAGTGGGGAAGAGGTGCACCCATCGCAGGCCTACTGTGACAAGCATGCTCGTTTGAGTACGTAGCGGGCCAGCGGCCGGTACGCAGCAGACGGCGCCCCGTCATCAAGCGGAACGACGACGGCCACCCGCCCCTCGGCCTGCCCCACGAACGGCGCCGGATCATCCGCGTCCGCCAGCCCGATCGCCTCGAACCCCAGCTGACCTGCACCGCAGAGCCACCCGTGATCGCCGATCACCAGCTCGGGCAGCGGCCCCCCGCACCGGGCCGCCGCATCCAGGGCGACCCGAACCGGGAGCGGCGAGTGGCTGTGCGCCCCCGGCTCACAACCGGGGCGCTCGGAGACGGGTTCCCGCACCAACGCGACATCCCGTGCGTAGTCCACGGTGAGCGTGCGTAGACCGAACTGGGTCAATATGTCGATACGGCGACCCTGCGCGGGGGTGAGCACCTCACATCCCACCGCCGACAGCGCGTACGCCAGGGCGGCGTAGAAACCGAGCAGCGGCCCCGGGTGCCCGGTGCCGAGCAGCACCGGCCCACGACGCAGGGCGACCTCCCCGACCCGCTCGGCGAACGCGTCCAGCGCGGCCAGCGTCAGCTCCGGGTCGATCACCTCCGACCCGCTCGTCATCCGGGGATCGGCCGAAATCCCGCACCGCTCCGCCATCAGCCCGAGCAACTCCCGCTCGCCCCACCCGCCTTCGGGATCAACCCCGATGAGCACCCGCGGGTCCCGCGCGGCGAACAGCCGGTACCGCCGAAGACTCCCCTCCCGGCACGTCCGGACCTCCCCGGCCAGCCGGGCGGCGAGCAGATGCGCCCGAAGCTCCTCGACGATCCCCACACGGAAGATGCTGACGGACGCATTCTCCGGAAACACAGGGAACGTCGAAACACCGCACGGTCGGCCTAAACCGCGGCACTTGGACAGCCCCCACGCACCCTGGCACACGTTCCAGCCGACCCGGGCCCCCACCCCGGCCGGTGCCCTCTCAGCCGACAGTTTCGGGCGGGTAGGTGGGAAACTCACGGCAGAAGCCCTGCCAAGGGAATCTCACGGCAGAAGCCCCCGCAAGGGAAACGCCGCCCGGCGAGAAGCCCGTACCGCCTGATCCAAGCGATCAGCGGGGTCGTACCCGGCGTCCCACTCCGCGTACGACACCGGCCACCGCCCGTCCGTCATCCGCTGCGGCCCCAGCTGCCGGGTCCGCGCGAACACCTCCCGCCGCCACTCCTCCGGAATCACCGTCTCCGGCGCGACCTCCCGCCCCGCGGCGATCCCCACCAGATGCGTCCAGGACCGCGGTACGACGTCCACCACCGCGTAGCCACCGCCCCCCAGTGCCACCCACTTCCCGCCGGCGTACTCGTGCGCCAGCTCGTGACAGGCCACCTGCACCGCCCGCTGCGCGTCCAGCGACACCGCGAGGTGCGCCAGCGGGTCCTCGAAGTGCGTGTCCGCCCCGTGCTGGGACACCAGCACCTGCGGCCGGAACCCCGCCAGCAGCTCCGGCACCACCGCGTGGAACGCCCGCACCCACCCGGCGTCCCCCGTCCCCGCCGGCAGCGCCACGTTCACGGCGCACCCCTCCCCCGCCCCGGCCCCGGTCTCCTCGGGCCACCCGGTCTGCGGGAACAACGTACGGGGATGCTCGTGCAGCGAGATCGTCAGCACCCGCGGGTCCTCCCAGAACGCCGCCTGCACCCCGTCCCCGTGGTGCACGTCGACGTCCACATAGGCGACCCGCTCGGCGCCCAGCTCCAGCAGCCGCGCGATGGCCAGCGCCGCGTCGTTGTAGATGCAGAACCCCGAGGCACCCCCCGGCATCGCATGGTGCAGACCGCCCGCGAAGTTCACCGCGTGGTCGGCGTCCCCGCGCCACACCGCCTCCGCCGCGCCCACCGACTGCCCCGCGATCAGCGCGGACACCTCGTGCATCCCGGCGAACGCGGGATCGTCCGGCGTGCCGAGCCCGTACGACCCGTCGGCCGCCGCCGGATCCGCCGAGGCGGCCTTCACCGCGTCGATGTAGTCCTCACGGTGGACCAGGCGCAGCGTCGACTCCCCGGCCGGCTTCGCCGCGACGACCCGCACCGCCCGGTCCAGCCCGAAGGCCGCCACCAGTTTCCGGGTCAGCTCCAGCCGGACCGGGTCCATCGGGTGGTCCGGACCGAAGTCATAGCCCGTTACTGCCTCGTCCCACATCAGCTGTGCGCGGCCGCTCATGCCCGCCACCGTATCGGTCCGGCCGGACCGCGAACGAACGGGCGTACACCAACGTCACCAGCACCAACACCATCGGTACGAGCATCGCCCCGCGGTAGCTCCAGGCGTCCCCGATCGCCCCCACCAACGGCGAACCGACCAGGAAACCGACGTAGTTGAAGATGTTCAGCCGGGCGATCGCCGCGTCCGAGTCTTCCGGGAACAGCCGCCCCGCCGCGGCGAACGTCTGCGGCACCAGCACACACAGCCCGAGCCCCAGCAGGGTGAACCCGAGCATGCCCACCCACGCCCCCGGCGCCGACGCCACCACCGCGAACCCCAGCGCCGCCACCAGCGCCCCGAGCCGTACGACCGCCACCGCACCGAACCGCCGTACCCCGGAGTCCCCGATGGCCCGCCCGACCAGCGTGGTCACCATGTACACGTTGTACGGCACCGTCGCGAGCTGTTCCGAGCTGCCCAGCACGTCCTTGAGGTACTTCGCGCTCCAGTTGGAGACGGTCGAATCCCCGATGTACCCAAACGTCATCACCAGGCACAGCGGCAGCAGCAGCTTGAACACCAGGCCGCCGCCACCGCCGGAGCCGGCCTCCTCCACCGCGGGCGCCGCGCCCCCGTCGACGTACCACCGGCTCGCCACCAGCGTCGCCGGCACCAGCACCGCCACCACCGGCAGGTACGACACCCACAGCGCGAGGTGCCAGTGCGCCCCCGCCCACGCCAGCGAGGCGCCCACGATCCCGCCCAGGCTGTACGCCGCGTGGAAACTCAGCATGATGCTGCGCCCGTACTGCCGTTGCAGGCTCACCCCGAGCATGTTCATGGAGGCGTCCAGCGCGCCCACGGCGAGCCCGAAAGCGGCCAGGGTGACCGCCACCTCGGACATCCGCCCGCCGGCCCCGACCCCGAGCAGAGCCATCAGCACCACCGGCTGGGTCCGGCGCAGCAGCCGGCTGGGCCGGACCCGCTTCACCAACTGCTCGGTGGTCACACTCCCGACGCCGGCGAGGATCGGCACGGCGGCCAGGAAGGCGGGGAGCAACGCGTCGGAGATGCCGTACCGGTCCTGGATGGCCGGGATGCGCGTCACGAGAAGGGCGAAGGTGACGCCCTGGGCGAAGAAGCTGAACGCCAGAGAGGCCCTACCGCGCCGCAGCACATCTGTCATGGCGGCGAGCGTAGGGCCCCAGGCTACCTGTGGGTAGATCCAGCCGAAGGTGAGTTTTTCTCAGCTTCTTGCACCCGGCGGGTTCGTGCGTCACGCGGCGACGGTCACGGCGGCCTTCTCGGCCTCCTCCGCGGCCTCGACCTCGGCGGCCAGCATCTTCTCCATCGGCTCGACGGCCAGCCCGCCGCTGACCACGAAGGCGAGCGCCAGGGTGCCCACGGTCAGGACGGTGCCGAGCCAGACCATGGTGTCGATCGGGACGGTGTACGCGCCCACGACCCGCATCACGCATTCGGCAAGCAGCGCTACACCCCAGACGAGGGAGAACGCCATCTCCTTGCGACGGAAGGCCGATGAGCGGACGGACGCACCGGAGGTCAGCCGCTCCCATGCGGCGACCTTGGCCGGGCTGCCCTTGAGGATGAAGGGCTTCATGCCTTCCGACATCATCGGGCGGCCGAGGAACACGGAGACCAGGATGCCGATGCCGACGGTGCTGCTGACCGCGCCGTCCTTGGCGAGCATCAGCCGCGGGTCGCCGGCGACGAAGCTCAGCAGGAGGGAGACGACGTTGACGAACAGGATCAGGCCGGCCAGCGCGTTGGTCCGCCGCTCCTTGACGAGGCTCCACACGGTGCGGACGGCCGGCACGACGCTGCTCCAGGCGAGCGCCGCGAAGGTGCTCATCCCGAAGGCGTTCTTGAAGAGGTAGTACGAGCCGAGCGGGACGGCCACGTCCACGATCAGCGGCCGGAAGTTGTCCAGCACGCTCGGGGCCTGCTGCTCGTTCTGCTTCTCGGTCCGGCCGGTGGTCGCGGCGCCTGCGGTGTTCCCCGTGTTCTTCGTCATGCCCTTAGCTTCGCGGTCGGAGGGGGTCCGGCAGTAGAAACGATCGTCCGGAGGTCCGCATGACAAATGTCAGGCACGGGGTGGTGGCCGCGGTCATACGCGGGGTCATACGAGCAGGTCGGCCAACTCGCCCATGGTGGAGAAGAGTTGTGTGGCCCCGGCCCCGCACAGCCGGTCCGCAGGTGTCATGGCGGTGAACCCGTACACGTCCATCCCGGCCGCGACGGCCGCCTGGACGCCCAGCGGTGAGTCCTCCACGACGAGGCACCGCTCGGGTGCGACACCCATCCGTTCGGCCGCGTGGAGGAAGAGGTCGGGCGCCGGCTTGCCCCGTCCGACGTCCTGGGAGCTGAAGACCCGGTCCCGCGCGAACCACCGGTCGAGTCCGGTCGTCCGGTGCCCGACCCGGATCCGTTCATGGCTGCCGGAGGAGGCCACGCAGTACGGCACCCCGTCCGCCGCCAGCTTCTCCAGCACCCCGTCGACCCCGGCCATGGGCCGCAAGTCCCGCTCGAACGCGGCGAAGACGCGTCCGTGGAAGACGTCGTCGAAGTCGTCCGGCAGCCGCTGCCCCGTCCGCTCCAGGACCAGGTCGTGGACGCGGTGCATCGCGGCGCCCATGTAGTCCCGGATGGAGTCCTCGTACGACGTCGGGTGCCCCAGCTCGGTCAGATAGCCGGCCAGGAGCCGGTTGGAGATGGGCTCGCTGTCCACGAGGACACCGTCGTTGTCGAAGATGACGAGGTCATAGCGCATGGCACCAGCCTAAACGCAGAAAACCCCGCACCGTGAGGTGCGGGGTTTTCTCAAATTTTGTTCGGCGGTGTCCTACTCTCCCACAGGGTCCCCCCTGCAGTACCATCGGCGCTGTGAGGCTTAGCTTCCGGGTTCGGAATGTAACCGGGCGTTT